>JAQVPO010000080.1 GCA_028702015.1 Synergistaceae bacterium
TTTACAACAGTTGAACGAACTCTGTTTTCGGTTACTTTTACCGAAAGGGGTTTTGCTTTGAGGATTATGTCCACGAGACCTGCTTCTTCTAGCATTTCCTTAAGGATCATCTGTCCTGCCCATGGTTCAAATGCGATAGTGTCGCTTCCCCAATAGCATATATTAATGTTTGTCTTCCTGGCAGAATAATATTCCCGGACTCTGTTTATGAATTCAAGATATATCCCGGTGCGGGTTTTCGTCTTATCATCCATTGTTGAGACAGCTGCGCCTGTCATCTGTCCGCCTATCCAGTCAGATTCCTCGATAAGGGCCACGGACATACCCATCCTGGCTGCCTGTATAGCTGCTGCACAGCCCCCTGATCCGGCTCCTATTACTGCAACATCATAGATCCTTTCCTCAAAGGCGTGTGCTTTTTCCGGCATAACGTAAAAGATAGATGAAACAAAAAGTATAATGAAAATCATTTTCCTTCGCAAAGATTGACCCTCCAAAATCGTTTATATTACTATTTAACACAGATGTTTCAACTTGCATCTTTACTTAAATAGATTCTGTTGACAGAAGTAGATTATAATATTATTTAGGTAAAAAATATCAAAATAATATAATTAAAAAATGCGGGCATTCCTGATTTTTCAGTTAATGCCCGCTGTCGAAATAAAAGGTTGAAGATGATATTTATATTATCCCTGTTTTCCTGAATTAAAATATTTTGAAAAAAGTTCATCAGCATTTTCGGTACATTTTATTTGGATCTCCCCGCAAACGATAGCCCCTTTTTCAATGGAGATGCTGTCAGAAACGACATTCCCCAAGATTAAAGAATTTTTTTTGCAAACTACATCAGCCTTTGAGACTACATTCCCCTTGATCTTACCATCTATAGAGGTGTCGCCTGATTCTATGTCGCCGATAACTTCAGAACCCGCATTGATCACTAGCGAGGCTTCAGTGCATATGTTACCAAGAATTGAACATTCGTTGAGTTCTGCCCTTTTAGCTGAGATGCTTCCTTTGACTTTTCCTTTTACACGGACGTCGCCTTTTGCAACGATGTCCCCATCTACATCGCCGCCGACTACGAGGTTTCCGTCTGAAATGATTTTTCCAAGGATCTTGGTGCCTGCCGATATGACTGAATTTACTTCGCTGTTTAATGATGATATTCTGTCCTCATATCTGATGCTTGGTTCCTTTGAAAAATATTTGTGTCTGTTACCATTTGGGGCAGCAGAAACCTCTTCTGTCACATCAGCTGCCCCCAGAGGTTTAGTCTGATCATCAAGTATCTCCCCAACATCGATATTTTCATTCGGAGAGAGCTGGAAGACCTGTTTTAAAGAAGTTTTAAAATTGTCCACATATCCCATCTTTTATACTCCTCCTTCTTTTAAAATAATTATAATGAAACGTTACAGGAGCGATATCATTTGTGAGTCTATCAAAGGCGAATTTCTTGTTCTTGAGATAAACAATTACTCTCTCCAGGGCTTTTAGTGTCTCTTCCGAGGTGTCGTGCATCAGTACGATATTCCTTCCGTTCTTATGTACTCCGTTAATTATATTGTTAAGTATAGATGTCTCAGTTGCATTTTTCGCACAATCCGCGGCTGAGACATCCCAATCAAAGAAAATATATCCACGCCGGAGCATTTCAGCCGACAGTTCCCTGTATATTTTTCTGTTGTGGGCATTTACTGTTCCTCCTGGAAATCTGAATATAGTCGCTTTTACTCCAGTCGTTTCATAGATCAGACTATGAATTTTATTAAAGTCATCAAGAAAAGAATCCACGGAGGCATATATGCTACTATATATATGAGTGTATGTATGGGGGGCAAGGGTATGCCCATCATCAACTATTCGCTTCAATAACTCTAGGCTTTTGGGGTCTTTCCTGCCTACAACAAAGAAAGTTGCTTTTAATTTATGCTTTGCAAGAATGTTTAGAATTTTTTCAGTGAACATAGAGGGTCCGTCATCAAATGTTAAATAGACTGTTTTTTTCTTTTTAACGAAGGCTGTCTGGTGACTGCAGTACAGATCGGGATATCTATCCTGATAATTCAGGTTTGAGGCAATCTTTCCACTTTTGGGAGGGAGAGAGGACTTATGCGGGAAATTAGCGACCAGGGTTTTGAGCGTAAGATCTCTTATTTGAGAATGAAGCTCTCTGTTCTGGCGGTACAGGGCTCCAATACAAAAATAGGGGGCTGCGACAATGAGAAAAAGACACAAATATATGAGGTGTCTGAAGAAACAGACACTGCCTAAATAAGCTTCTCTTCCTGCCTTAGGTTTTTTCCTCATAAATCCACCCTAATGCGATCATTGAATTTAGCATATATAATTTTTTAGATAATACTGTGTCCTCCAAAAATACAATAGATCATAGATGCTGAAACAATTTACTGAGCCCGTTAAAATTGACTCATCAAAAACCATTATAGTATACCCTCTAATAAAAAGTGAAGAAGAGCATCATACGATGCTCTTCTTCTATAATACCATTATTTTAATTTTTATTTGGGGATAGTTCCTTCTACTCCCTCGACAAACCAGCTCATACCAAGCATCTCACCATCATTAAGCTTTTTACCCTGCTGGACAACCACTTTACCGTCCTGTCCCTTGATAGGTCCGTAGAAAACATCCCATTTGCCGTCAATGATCTTTTTCTTTTCAGAGGCTACGATCTTTTTTGTGTCCTCTTTGACTGCTTTGCCGTAGCTAGAAATGTCGACCATTCCGTCCTTCATGCTCCACCAGATCTGTTCGGACTTCCAGGTGCCCTTCTCAATCTTCTTGACTGCGTAGTCATAGTATTTGCCCCAGTTCCACACAGGAGTTACAAGGTGGCGCGTAGGAGCATACTTGTCCATCGGGTTGTTGTATCCTATGACCCACATGCCGAGCTCTTCTGCTGCCTGCGGCGCTCCGCCGGTGTCAGCGTGCATTGCAATTGTGTCGCACTTGGCATCGTAAAGGGCTTTTGTTGCTTCTTTTTCCTTTGCGGGATCATGCCAGGAGAAGAGCCAGACGACCTTTACCTTTGCTTTCGGGTTGACTTTACGTACGCCCAGCGTGAAAGCATTGATACCACGTATTACTTCTGGGATCGGATACGCTGCGACGTACCCTATAAGATTGGACTTTGTAGCCTTTCCAGCTACCAGTCCTGACAAATAACGGGGCTGGTACATACGGCCGAAGTATGTGCTGACGTTCGGGGCAACTTTGTAGCCTGAGCAGTGCATGAAATAAACATTTGGATATTTCTTCGCTACATTGATAACATGATCCATATAACCGAATGAGTTGGCGAATATGACTTTGGATCCGTTACGGACTGCAGTCTCCATTACTCTTTCTGCATCGGGGCCTTCCGGGACTGATTCAACTACTGCACTCTTGATGCCGGGGTTAAGTTTTTCCATCATCTTGCGTCCCTGATCGTGCATGAAATTGTATCCGCCGTCACCGACTGGTCCAACATATATAAATGTCGGCTTCTGGTCGCTTATCTTAATGGGACCCAAAGCTGCAAAGGCTGTAGCAGCGAAGCAAAGAACAAGTAAAAATGCAATAATACCGCGTTTTTTCATTTTAAAAGATCCTCCCCTTAATTTGATCACCGTACACCGGAGACCTGATTTACGTACACCTCAACTGCAGTGTAAGAATATCATATCAAGATTTTTTTTTCCATTGAAATCCTTACATAAATAATTGTTCCTGAAGGTATGTTTGAATAGCGATTCCTTTTCAAAGGATAAAGATTATTGACAGGAGAAACTACGTTTTGTTTTTATCCCCACATGGCATATAATTTCATCTATGTCTTGCCAAAATGATTGCAGCAAAGACTGCAAAAGTCTTTTGAATGCCGTAAAAGAAAACATTTGCATGCTGAGAGGAAAGTGATGTCCCTGATGTTATCACAAAAAATGGTAGTGCTTGGAAAAAAACGTTCAGAAATTCGTGAAATATTCGAATATGGCAAAAAAAGAAGCAGAGAGATAGGGGCAGATAAAGTTTTTGACTTCAGTATAGGAAATCCAAATGTACCTGCCCCGGAATTTGTGAAAGAGACGATTATTGACCTTCTCACCAATGAGGACCCGACAAAGATCCATGGCTATACTTCCGCACAGGGGGACTTAAACGTAAGAAGGGCCCTGGCTGATCACATGAACAGCAAATACGGAACCGATGTTACTGCGGATAATTTTTACCTTACGGCGGGAGCTGCCGCTTCTCTTTCCATATGCTGCAGCGCACTGGCATGTCCCGGAGATGAATTTCTCACGTTTGCTCCTTATTTCCCCGAATACAAAGTTTTTGTTGAATCTGCAGGAGCAGTATTGTCAGTAATACCTGCCAATACAGTAAACTTCCAGGTTGATATTGAAAAATTTGAAAAAGCCATAAACAAAAACACTAAGGCGGTCATAATCAATTCACCCAATAACCCCTCCGGTGCAGTTTATTCTGCTGATACTATTAAAAAGATCTGTTCCATAATGGATAAGAAAACGAAGGAATTCGGACACGTGATCTATCTGATCTCAGACGAACCGTACAGGGAACTGGTCTACGGTGAGGTAGAGGTCCCATTTCTCCTGAATCATTACAAAAACACTTTCGTTTGCTATTCTTACAGCAAATCGCTCTCCCTGCCGGGGGATAGGATCGGCTATGTTCTGGTTTCAAATGAAATGGAAGACGGCGAAGATGTTTACGCAGCTGTCTGCGGAGCTGGCAGAGCACTTGGATATGTATGTGCGCCAAGCCTCTTTCAGCACCTGATAGCAAGGTGTCTGGGACGTACCTCAGATATCTCTGTTTACAGCAGAAACAGAGATATACTTTACCTTGCCCTGAAGGAAATGGGATACGAATGTGCAAAGCCGGACGGAGCTTTCTATCTTTTTCTTAAAGCTCTTGAACCTGATGCCGAAGCTTTCTGCGAAAAAGCTAAGAAGCATGAGCTCCTCCTTGTTCCCGGTGATGGTTTTGGATGTCCGGGATATGTGCGTATTTCCTACTGCGTGAAAACGGAGCAGATAGAGGCCTCTTTGCCTGCATTTGAAAAGCTTGCAGAGGATTATAAAAAATAAGATCGTATGTGAGACACAAAATCAGAGGGGCCCGCTGTAGGGCCCCTCTGATTTTGTAATTCAGTCTTATTCTTAAACAGATACTGTTTCCTTAGCTGCAGAAACAGGTGCTTCCTCAGCGGTCTTTCTGTTTGTTATATTTTTTGTCGGGCACTTCGTTGCACATATACCGCAATTGATGCATTTATCAGGATCAATTACTGCCAGAGCTCCCTTCATTTCTATTGCCTGAACAGGGCAGCTCTTAACACAGAGAGTACACCCGATACATCCTGCTGAGCATACTTTCTTGACGTCAGGTCCCTTAAGCGGCGAATTGCAGGATACGTTCACCTTTGATTTTCTGGGAACTAAAACAAGCACGCCTCTGGGACAGTTCTCTATGCATGCTCCGCATCCAACGCATTTGTCGGGATCAACAGCAGCGAGTCCGTTCTTTATTGTTATAGCATGGAAAGTACATACACTGACACAGGTCCCAAGTCCCATGCACCCGTAAGCACATGAAGTAGGCCCCTTTCCGGGAACGACAGATGCGGCCCTGCAGTCATATTCGCCGTAATAGACGCAGTTCTTCACTACCTTGTCATTTGACCCTTTGCACTTAAGGAAGGCTATCTTAGGTTCCTCTTTTTCAGCCTGAACTCCCAGTATTGCGGCTATGCTTTCTGCCAGAGCAGTTCCTCCCGCAGCGCAGCCGGTGATTTTTCCTGTTCCGTTTGCAAGAGCCTCAGCAAAGCCGTCACAGCCGGGATATCCGCATCCGCCGCAGTTGGCTCCGGGGAGTATGGCTCGGATCTTTGCCTGGCGGGGGTCTGTTTCAACATAGAATTTTTTTGAGGCAAAGGCCAGGAGGGCTCCGAAAATCAGTCCCAGGCCTCCCATAACCATTGCTAAATATGGAGAAGGTATAACATATGACATAATAGAAGGATAGGTGATTTTATTACAAGCAAGGTAGTAATTTATTTAACAGTTGTTATTATCATGTTGGTTTTTAATATCGATTTTAAACAAGATAA
>JAQVPO010000081.1 GCA_028702015.1 Synergistaceae bacterium
GCTCTCTTTTCCTGACAGACAGGACCATTTTATCTATTTCATTCAAAAGGTCGGACATTCCGTCTCCTGTAAGAGCCGAGACCGGAACTAGCGGCTTTCCCTCAAGAAACGTTCCTGCAGTAATGGAATATATTTCATCCTTTGCCATTTCAAGCATTTCATCATCTACAAGGTCTATCTTGTTGAGTACTGTTATGCCGTTTTTAACACCAAGCAGAGTCAGGATTTCAAGATGTTCTCTCGTCTGGGGCATTACCCCGTCATCTGCCGCAACAACAAGCATAACCGCGTCGATACCGGCCGCTCCTGCAACCATTTGCCTTATAAATTTTTCATGCCCGGGAACATCTATTATGCTGATAATTTTTCCGGAGTGAAGGGTCAGCGGGGCAAAACCAAGCTCGATAGTCATCCCGCGCTTTTTTTCCTCCAGCAGACGGTCACAGTCAACACCGGAAAGGTATCTGACCACAGCTGTCTTGCCATGGTCGATATGTCCTGCTGTACCTAAAATAAATGGATATTCCGTTCCGGACATTTTTATGCCTTCTGGCTTTCCAGTGAAAACATTTCTTTAAAGCCGTCAAGTATCCGTTTTTCATCTTTTTCCGAAAGAGTACGTACGTGGAACAAAATCCTGTCTTCATTGATTCCTGTAATTACAGGTACGGTAAGGAGTCTTAGTTTTTCTGCAAGCTTACCTGCACTGCCGAGTTCAGGAAGTTTAAGGGAGACGGCATATCCTTTAAGCTCGGCTCCGGGGAAAGAACCTCCTCCTACAGTATCATTGACCGGCACAACATCAATAAATACCGATTTAAGACGTGTTCTGCCCAAAAGGATTGAAAGTTTTCTCCTTAACCTGCGTGCCTGCGTCTTCATCTCTTCCGTATCTCTGTTTATCATTCTGAATGTCGGTATCAATTCCATCCGGCCTTTCAGATAGAGCCTGAGCGTAGCCTCAAAAGCAGCAAGGGTCATCTTATCAACCCTGAGCGCCCTTAGCAGAGGATATTTTCTCAATTTGTCTATAAGGCCGGCAGATCCTGCAATGACCCCTATCTGCGGTCCGCCTAAAAGTTTATCTCCCGAAAAGGTAACCAGGTCAACTCCTGCTTCGATACATGATCTGACCGTAGGATCTGTTGTTTTGAACATTATGCGCTGGTCTGTCAGCATTCCGCTTCCGAGGTCTTCCATAAAAATGATGCCGTTGTCATGGGCAAGCTTTGCAATTTCATCCCGGCTGACGGATGCTGTGTAACCTTCTATGCTGAAATTGGAAGGATGGACTTTAAGCAGCACTGCAGTCTCTTCTGAAATAGCTGATTCATAATCACTGAGATGAGTCATATTCGTAGTTCCGACATCAACCATTTTAGTGCCGGAAAGCGCCATTATTTCAGGTATCCTGAAGGAACCGCCTATTTCGACAAGTTCGCCTCTTGAAATCACCGCCTCTTTATCTTTTGCAACTGCACCGAGACAAAGTATTACCGCTGCGGCATTATTATTAACAACTATGGCTGCCTCCGCACCGGTCAAACGGCAAATAAGCCACTCTACGTGGTTGTTTCTGTGTCCCCTTGATCCGGTTTCCGTAGAATATTCCAGTGTAGAATAGTTTTCTCCCACACTCCTTACTGCTTCGACAGCATCTTCGGCAAGCAGGGATCTTCCCAGATTGGTATGAAGAACCACTCCTGTAGCATTTACAAGCGGTTTCAGACTTTTATGCGCCCTGTCTTTAAGTCTTTTTTCGGCCTCGGCAGCAACCTTTTCTGTATCAAAAGCCGTGTCGGGATCTTTTAATATTTTCTTCCTCTGATCATCAAGGACCTCTGAAATAACCGATTTTACTGAATCACGGCCTATTTCAGCCTCGTATTTACCTATCCAGGGCATAGAAAGCATTTTGTCCATTGACGGTATGTTGCGCATAACATTCTGGATCTTTTCTCTCAAAGAGATCCCTCCCGGCGGCTAAATCAAAATATAGGCATCAAATATCAGGATAAAAACTGTTATCAATTAAAATATTATAAAGTACACTGCGCTATAATCAAACCAGTTCCGACCAAATCCGATTGGCCACTCTCATTCCTTTTAACGTAAGAGAAATATTTTTTTCTGAAATATTATAAAGATCTTCAGGAAAACGGCTAAGTTTTTCTATTATCTTCCGTTCCTGAAAAATTCCATATTTCAGGGAAAACTCTTTTCTGTCTATCCCTTTTGACATTCTAAGGGCAAGCACCGCTGCTTCCGAAGCTTTTTTTTCTCCCGAAAGCCTCTCTCCTGAAGCTATCGCGCTTCCGCCGCGGTCAAGCAGCCTGGAATATTCATTGAGAGCAGAGATATTTTTGTATCTCCATCCATTTAGATAACCCGACGCACCGGGACCTATTCCGAGATATTGCCCCTCTTCCCAGTAGTTGATGTTATGCCTGCTAGCGTGTCCATTTTTGGCAAAGTTGGCAATTTCATACTGATTATAACCTTTTCGCGGCATATACCACTGAGCCCATCTATATGGCAAATAACCGTCCGAAAGATCCTGCTCCGGCATTGATTCCCATGGAGTCCCCGGTTCAAGCGTAAGCTGATATAAAGAAACATGGTTTATGCCCGACTTGACTGCCTGGTTAAGCGTTCTTGCCCAGTTCCTGAATGTCTGACCCGGCAGCCCGAACATAAAATCAGCACTTACGGAAAACCCTGAGGCAAGAGAGGCAGATATTGCTTCATATGCCTGTGCCGCACTGTGGAGCCTGCCAAGCTGCATAAGTTCAGCATCGTCAAAACTCTGCACTCCTATGCTGACCCGGTTAACCCGCCAATCGCGCCATAATAACAGATGGTCCGCCTTCAGCGAGTTTGGGTTCGCTTCGGCGGTCACTTCCGCATCAGGATCAAATCTGAAGTGGCTGTCTAACATCTCAGACAGTCTTAACCACTGCGGCCCGTTTATTACAGTAGGCGTTCCTCCCCCTATATAGCATGTGTGGAGCGAGGGAGTACCTATGCGCTTTATCCACCATTCAAGCTCTTTACCGAGCGTTTCAAGCCATAGATCCGTATCTGAATCAGAAGGGACCTTGCTTTCAAATGCACAGTACGGACATTTTCGCTCGCAGAAAGGAACATGTATATAAAGGGAGAGCCCCCCTGCAGGAGGCTCAAAAGGGTTCGTTCCCCGTGTCATTTATTTTTCCTCTGACTTTGTGACATCCATGAATGCAAGGAAAGCCTCCTGCGGGATGGAAACTCTTCCAACCTGCTTCATGCGTTTTTTACCCTCTTTTTGCTTTTCAAGCAATTTTCTTTTTCTGGTTATGTCGCCTCCGTAGCATTTTGCAAGAACGTCTTTCCGTACCGCCTTTATGTTCATCCTTACGATAACTTTTTTACCTACAGCAGCCTGGACAGGTATTTCAAACAGCTGTCTCGGAATAAGTTCTTTAAGCTTCCCGACAACAGCATGCCCTCTGTGATACGCCTGGTCCGTATGGCATATGAAGGAAAAAGCATCAACAGGTTCATCCTGAAGAAGAAGATCAACCTTCACCAGATCTGCCGGTTTGAACCCTATATGGTCATAATCAAGCGATGCGTAGCCTCTTGTACATGATTTAAGCTTGTCATGGAAATCAAGTATAAATTCAGCCAAAGGCATGTCATACGTGAGCCTTACTCTTTCCGGGGTTATGTAGTCCATACCTACATATTTACCTCTTTTTTCCTGGCAAAGCTGCATCGCAGCTCCCACAAACTGCTCCGGTATAAATATCGTAAGCTTTATGTACGGTTCCCTTATCTCTTCGATTTTTACCTGATCCGGGAAGTCTGAGGGCTTATGGGCTTCAATCACGCTCTGGTTAGTCAGCACTATCTGATATACAACGTTTGGAGCTGTCGCTACAAGATCGACCCCGAATTCACGGCTTAGTCTTTCTTTTGCTATTTCCATATGCAGAAGCCCAAGAAACCCGCAGCGGAAACCGAACCCAAGCGCAGCAGAATTCTCAGGTTCAAAGCTGATAGCTGAATCGTTTATCTGAAGTTTTTCAAGAGCTTCTCTAAGCTGGTTTATTTCCTCTCTCTCAACCGGGTAAAAACCGCAGAATACGACGGGCTTCACTTTTCTGTATCCCGGCAGCGGGCTCTCTGCAGGACGTCTGGACTCAGTTATGGTATCACCGACACGCGCTTCATCGATGGATTTTACGCTCGCCGCCAGATAACCCACTTCTCCCGGGCCAAGTTCGGATACCTTGATCATATCGGGCTTGAAAATTCCAACTTCATCCAGCTCGTAATCACGCCCTGTAGACATAAACCTTATATTTTTCCCGGCCTGCAGGGTCCCGTTTACCACTCTGACATAGCATATGACGCCCTTGTAGTTATCATATACTGAATCGAATATCAGAGCCTGCAGAGGCGCATCGGGGTCTCCCGCAGGAGGCGGCACATCACGTACTATGCGCTCCAGCAGATCAGGAATCCCTTCTCCTGTCTTCGAGCTTACGTTAACCGCGTCATCCGCGTTTATTCCTATTATTTCCTCAATTTCTTTTTTTACTCTGTCAGGCTGGGCCGATGGCAGGTCTATCTTGTTTAGTACAGGTATTATCTCTAGGTTAAGATCTATCGCAAGATAGCTGTTTGCAACAGTCTGTGCTTCTACACCCTGTGCCGCGTCAACTACCAGGACAGCCCCCTCGCATGCTGCAAGCGAACGGGATACTTCATAAGTAAAATCCACATGACCGGGGGTGTCTATAAGGTTCAGTATATATTCCTGCCCATCCTTTGCCTTGTAGTTCATACGAACAGGTACGAGCTTGATCGTTATGCCGCGTTCTCTTTCAAGATCCAGCATGTCAAGCAGCTGCGCCTTCATGTTGCGCACCTCCACCGTACCCGTCTCTTCGAGCAGCCGATCTGCCAGGGTAGATTTCCCATGGTTGACATGGGCTATAATACTAAAATTCCGGAACTTATCGAGGATCATCTATGTCACTCCTTCAGTCAACAGTATATTCTAGCCGAAAAACCCTATCTTTATCAATCATTCTTTTTAACGATAGACAATATCGCAAAAGAGTTTAAGCTAATCAGACCAATTCGAGAGGGGCAATTAATTTGGACCGTAAAAAACTGAATATTTTAGCAGCATTGCTGTTTCTGGCGTTTGCAATTCAAGTTCCTGCTTTTGCACAGGATTGGCCTATGTTCAGAGCCAACACAAAAAGGACCGGGAATATCGATAATAAGACTGCAAGCATCGATTTTACAGGAAAAAAAGAATGGACTGTAAATATCCATGACTCGGTAAGATCTTCGCCAGCGATATACAACAGTTCAATAATTTTTGGTTCCAACAATGGCAACGTTTATTCTATTGACCTCTATTCAGGAAAAACCAACTGGACCTTCCCCACCGGCAACTGGGTGGTATCTTCGCCTGCTGTTTCAGGCGAAAAAGTCTTCGTAGGAAGCTACGACAGCAGGATGTACTGTCTGGACGCCCGGACAGGGGAAATGATTTGGCGCTTCACCACACACAACAGCATACATTCTTCGCCGGCAGTTACCGATAAGATGGTATATTTCGGATCGAACGACGGATACATCTACGCTGTGGATATAAAAACAGGGTGGCAGAAATGGAAGTACAAAACTGAACGCGCAGTACAGGGTTCTCCAGTTGTGTCAGATGGAGTCGTCTACGCAGGAAATAACGAAGGCAAACTCTTCGCTCTTGATGCCGTATCAGGCGCGCTTAAGTGGCGTGCGGTCGTCGGCGGGTCTATTGTTTCGGCTCCTGCTGTCAAGGACGGACATCTGTACTTTACAAGCCAGGACGGAAAAATCTACTGCGCAAGGATCAAACATCAGGCAGTGATATGGAGCTACGATTCAAAAGCCCAGATAGAGACTTCTCCTCTCGTAGAGGATGGAAAAGTCGTTTTCGGCAACATAAAGGGCTGGGTGACATCGCTCAACGCAATGACGGGAAGCGTAGTATGGAAATATAAGGCCAATGAATCAGTATTTTCTTCACCGGCCTCATTTTCAGGAAAAATATTTTT
>JAQVPO010000082.1 GCA_028702015.1 Synergistaceae bacterium
ACCAGCAGACAGACCTGATCTTATGAATGCCAGTGAACGCAAAAATTATATCGGACAGACTGCAAGGGGATTTCTCATCTTTGATCTTCCAGGCGGCATAGCCATAGTAGACCCGCACGCTGCTCACGAAAGAGTGCTTTATGAGGAGATCAAAGAAAATTTCAGAGAAGGTATAGCGAGCCAAAAACTCACTGATCCAATAGAAATACCTATCTCATTACTGCCCGAAGTAAAAATATACACGAAACAATTGGAAACTATGGCCTTCGTCTTTAAAGAAGACAGTCTTGCAGGGGTCCCAATGCTCAGGGGGAGGTCCAGACTTTCTCCGATGGACATGCTTCGTTCGGCCCTGAGAGGCATAGAAGTTGAAAAAGACCCGGAAAAAATGGACAGGGAAGTATGGTGGAGAATGGCCAGGCTTGCGTGCCGGGATGCTGTGAAGATCGGCCGCCATTTTGAAAGGGAAGAGGCCGAAGCTCTTATGGACCGCCTTCAGGCATGCACCAACCCCTTTATATGTCCCCACGGAAGACCTACGGTTTTTCTTATTGAAAATAAGAAGCTAGAGGAATGGTTTGAGCGATGACAGAAATAGAGTCTGCAAGAAAAATACCTGTGATAGCTATAATCGGACCGACTGCCGTAGGAAAGACCAAGTTCAGCCTTGAACTGGCTCAAAAGCTCAACGCTGAGGTGATTTCTGTCGATTCCAGACAGGTCTACAGATATCTTGACGTCGGCACAGACAAGGTTTCACTGAAAATTAGACATCAAATACTTCATCATCTTATAGATGTGGCAGACCCTGATCAAATCTATTCTGCCGCTGATTTTGCTTCCCAGGCGTCGGATTCTATCTCCAGAATAAGAAGCCGCGGAAGAGTTCCGTTACTGATAGGCGGGACCCCTTTCTATTACAAGGCTCTCTGCGGTACGCTCTCTGAAGACCTGCCCAAGGATCCTGCTGTAAGGAAAATGCTTGAAGAGGAAATCAGCGAGAGAGGACTTGCTGATCTTCACGCTGAACTGAGCGCTGCCGATCCTGATGCTGCACGTAAAATACACCCCAATGACCCCGTAAGGACCATGAGGGCACTTGAAATTTACAGAATCACAGGCAGGCCTGCAACATGGTGGTATAAAAATCAGGCTAAAATGGAGTCTCCCTTTGATATCCTTTATATAGGACTTATCAGGAGCAGAGAAAGCCTTTACAGGAATATTGCAGTAAGAGTGGCGCAGCAGTTCAGCTCGGGATACCCTGAAGAGGTGGAATGGCTTCTTGCTCAGGGGTATTCGCCAAAACTTCCGGCTATGCAGGGGTTCGGATACAGAGAACTTGTCCAATATGTCAGAGGCAAATGTTCCTATGAAGAAGCTCTTGAAGGGGACATAAGATCAACGAAAGCCTTTTCAAGGAGACAGATGACCTGGTTCAAGCACTTTGAACCTGCCCTGTGGTATGATTTTGACAATTATGAAATGTCAGGGGCAATGGACGAGGTTCTGCCTCGTTGCCTGAAACATTTGGAAGAAGAGGGCACAGATTAAATTGAAGATCCACATTGCCGACCCCACAGGACTCTGCTTCGGTGTAAGAAGGGCAATATCTAAGCTGGAAGAGGAGCTTGCACGTTCAGAGCAGGTTTATTCCCTGGGAAGCCCTATACACAATCCGCAGGAGACAGAAAGACTTTCAAGGATGGGGCTTGTCGTGGTTGAATCGGCAGAAGATGTTCCGGACGGGTCCGTCTCTTTTATAAGAGCCCACGGGATCACCCCTGTACAGGCTGAAGCTCTTAAGAAAAAATGCCTGAAAGTGGTAGATGGAACATGTCCTTTCGTGAAAAAAGCACAAAAAAGTGCAAAAGACCTTTCTTCTGAGGGGTATATTGTGGTAATATCAGGCGACAGGGCACACCCCGAAGTCAGGGGAATTATGGGTTACGTTGACGGAGAGGTAGCAGTTATCTCTTCCGATGGGGTTATTCCGGATAATCTGAAGGGTCGTAGGTGCGGGATCCTCAGCCAGACGACCCAGAAGGTCGCTGCTTTTGCTGCGCTAGTCAGTTCCTTTGTAAAGATATGCACAGAGATCAAGGTGTATAATACAATTTGCAAAGCAACTCTGGCACGACAGGATTCCGTATGCAGACTTGCTTCAAAGGTTGACGGAATGATAATACTTGGCGGCCGCAACAGTGCTAATACGAAAAAGCTTGCTGAAATATCCAGAGATGTCGGAGTTTCAACATTATGGATCGAACATGCAGGAGAAATCAACAGGGGGTGGCTGCAAAACAAATATGACATAGGAATAGCTGCAGGGGGGAGTACTCCTGACTGGCTAATAAAAGATCTGATCCAAAAATTAAACATGATGTAAGCAGGAGGATGTTGGGTATGGTTGACGAGCTTCGCACAGAAGAGGGACTTGAAACACAGGCAGCACCAGAAAAAGAAGAAACAATGGAAGAGATGATGCAGCAGTTTGATGTGATGGGAGATTTCCATCGCGGAAAGATCCTTGAGGGTACAATCGTTGATGCACGTGAAGACGGATGGCTTGTTGATGTCGGCTACAAATGCGAAGGATTCCTTCCCCGCAAGGAGTGGACGCACAAGGTACTGATCGAAGAGACTCAGGAACCTGAAAACGGCGCGAAAGTCAGGGTACAGATCACAAACATCGGACAGGGTGAAGATGCGCAGCTCAGCCTGAGCCGTTGGCGCTGTGAGTTTGATGAGCGCTGGAACAAGCTTGAAGAAGAAGCTGCTAAGAATGAAACTGTGACCGTTAAGGGGATACGCAAGGTAAAAGGCGGCCTTATCGTAAGCTGCTACGGAATAGAGGGGTTCATCCCTATTTCCCACCTTGCCGAGGACGGACGTAATGTCAATCCTACACGCCTCCTTGAGCAGGATTTTCAGGTCAAGCTGATCGAAAAGGATCGCCGCAAGCGCCGCCTTGTGCTGTCGCGCCGCAGCCTTATGGAAGCGGAGATGGCAGAGATCAGACAGTCATTCTACGAGCAGGTCAATGAGGGAGATGTCCTTGAGGGAGATGTAAGCAGCATCACTTCTTTCGGTGTTTTCGTTAACCTTGGTGCAATGGAAGGCCTTGTTCACGTCAGCGAACTCTCATGGCAGAGAAACGCAAAGGCGAAGGACGTTGTCTCAAAGGGCGATCATATCAAAGTCAAGGTGATCGGCATAGACAAAGAGAACAACAAGATCTCTCTCAGCCTGAAACAGACTCAGCCTGATCCCTGGGATACAGCGGCAGAACGCTGGAAGACAGGAATGGTTTTTGAAGGTACTGTTTCTAACCTGACGGAATTTGGTGCTTTTGTAGAAATAGAACCCGGCGTTGAGGGTCTGGTCCATATAGGAGATCTCAGCTGGACAAGGATCAAGCATCCTAAGGAAGTACTTAAAAAGGGACAGAAGATCGAAGTTTCAGTCCTTGAGGTAGATTCAGACCGCAAACGTATCAGTCTCGGCTATAAGCAGCTTTCAGATCCATGGAAGGATGCAGCTGAAAAGTATTCAAAGGACATGGAAGTTCCTGTAAAAGTTGTAAGGATCGCGGATTTTGGCGCATTTGTGGAACTTGAAGACGGAATTGAAGGACTTATCCATATATCACAGATAAGCCAGGCGAGGATCGAGAATCCCCGAGAAGTCCTATCTGAGGGGCAGGAAGTAACAGCCAGAGTTCTGGATGTAAATCCTGCAGAACGCAGAATGCGCCTCAGCCTCCGTCCTGCTCATGAAGAGCCGGTTAGAAAGCCTAAATCGGAAGAGACAGCTCCTGCAGACGGGCAGAAAACAGAAGACCGTCCGCGCCGCCGCCGTGCAGATTCTGATAAGAGAAGGAACGATAATCATAATAATCAGCTTCCTCAGGAAGAGACAAATGTGACGATCGGTGAATTCCTGAAACAGGCAGAAGATTCCGAGTAACAATTTTAAAATCGTATCAGACGAATAAATATTCGCTATCCCCATGCCTTTTGATGAAAGGCATGGGGATTTTCTGTTAAAATACTATAGAAAGATATACTACACTATATAAATCCTGGATCGGGCCTCTTTGCTTAAAGTCTTTCAACAACCGGCCCGAAATTTGAATTGCTGACTTTTTGTTCTGATGTATCCGTTCACTGCAAAGGCAATATTTTGTATTTGCCCCATTTGTAAAGATAGACAAGCAAGAACGGCGATTATAATGATATTTGGAGGAGATCTGATGTCTGTCAGAAAAATATGTGTATACCCGGACCCTGCTCTAAGAGAGCCAACGAAGGAAATAGATTCATTTGATGATGAACTCGGGATGCTTGTCTGCGATATGTGGGAAACGATGTATGCTTCAGATGGTATAGGACTTGCCGGACCGCAGGTAGGTGTTGCAAAAAAATTAGCTGTAATTGATTATAACGGTGAGAAATATGTCCTTATCAACCCTGTCATCTCCGAAAAAGATAACTTCAAAATTGTAGAAGAGGGCTGTATCAGCTTTCCTGGGATATATGAGAAAGTTGAATCGCCGGAACATATTAAAGTCAGCTATTGCAATGAAAAGGGAGAACTGATCGAAAAAGAGATAGATGGGTTTCTTGCCTGTGTTTTTTCGCATGAAATCGACCATTTGAACGGAAAATTGCTTATAGACAGGATCTCTCCTCTGAAAAGACAGTTTCTTAAAAAAAAGCTGGCAAAGAAGGCGAAAGAGAAGTGATGGCCGAAAAACTGCGTTTTGGCTTTTGCGGCTCCGGAATATTTGCTGCCGGATGCCTCTCGCTGATCGCTGAAAAAGCAAAACCGCAATGGGTAATAACAAATGCCCCCAGACCATCAGGCAGAGGGCTTCAAGTCCAGAATACACCTGTCTTTCAAAAAGCTGAAGAGTTTGGCATCATAACAAGGACCACAACAAAGCTTTCATCAGATACCGAGACGATCAAATGGATAATGAACGATATTCCTGACCTCATTCTAGTTATAGATTTTGGGCACATGATCAAGGAGCCGCTGCTGAACATAACATCGCTCGGATGCATAAATATCCATCCGTCGATGCTCCCCGCATACAGGGGGTCAGCTCCGGTACAGCGGGCAATAATGGATGGTCTGAAAGAGACCGGTGTCACAATATTCCGGCTTGATGAGGGCATGGATTCAGGACCGATACTGACACAGATCCCAGTCATGATAAGTGATGAAGATGATACAGCAGCACTTCTGACCAAAACATGCGAAGCCGGCTGTGAAAAGCTTTTAGAATATTTGCTTGATATACCAGCTGAGAAATGGACTTTTACGCCTCAAAGCGGAGAAGGGGCAACAACTGCTCCTAAAATAGAAAAGTCAGAGGGAAAAATCGACTGGACAGATACCTCCGTGAATATATTCAACAAGATCAGGGCTCTGAGCCTTGCGCCTGGTACATATTGCGAACACGGAGGCAAAAGGCTCAGGATCAATAAGGCAGTGATTTTCCCGCAGTCAGGAAAATCAGGAGAGCTTATAGCAGTTGACTCAGGTTTTCCTGTCATAGCATGCGGAAATGGTTCGCTTAAACTTATAAATGTCCAGCCGGAGGGCAAAAAAGCACAAAAGGCCGATGATTGGCTGAGAGGCAGCAGGATGAAGGCCGGAGAGAACCTGCACTAAGGAGTGAGATTCTGTGGAAGCACTGGAAAGACATACTTTAAGAAACATAATAGGTACAGAGAACATATATAAAGGCGCGATACTTGATCTGAATATTGATCATGTATTGTTCCCATCCGGCTGTGAAAAGATAAGAGAAGTAGTAAAACATAAATCAGCCGTAACTGTACTTCCTATAAACTCTGACGGTAAAATATTTCTTGTACGGCAGTACAGACACGCTGTAGATGAAGATCTTTACGAGATCCCTGCAGGATTGATCGAACCTGACGAAGAGCCATCAGAAGCTGCTGTAAGGGAGCTTCAGGAGGAAATAGGGTATAAACCAGGGAAAATTGAGAAAATTTTTGAGTTTTATACCTCACCAGGCTATTCAACAGAACGTATCATATTCTTTTTCGCAACC
>JAQVPO010000083.1 GCA_028702015.1 Synergistaceae bacterium
AACTCCGATATCTCTCACAAGCTGTGTCGGCTGTATAAAGGTCCTGCCGACGAATCTGTTCCGTACAATTCCCATTTCGAAGGGGAGCGATGCTTTCTGAGCATATCCCAGGGCTGCAAGTGTGCCGCTGTCAGGCATCCCTGTTACAACAGAATTTTCCGTAAGAGCAGTGCCGGCAAGCTTGACGCCCAGTTCTTTCCTTGCTCTGTATACCGACCTGCCGTCTATAACACTGTCGGGCCTTGCAAAATATACATATTCGAAGGAGCAGTGACATCTTTTTGCCGGCTTTACCGGAAGTTTTCGGGAAATCATCCCTCTTCTGTCTATCACGAGTATCTCGCCCGGTTCAACATCTCGAATTATCTCGGCTCCAAGTATGTCGAGAGCGCATGACTCGGACGCAACATAAATAGTTTCATCCCTCTGCCCTATGATCAGAGGCCGGAACCCCCATGGGTCCCTCGCGGCGATCAGACATCCGTCAAAGAGGACTGCAAGGCTGAATGCGCCCTGGATCTTTGACAGAGACTTTTCAAGTGCTTCCAGCTGTACGACTCCCGGCTGGTGCGCCATAAGCTGCAGGATCGTCTCAGTGTCTGAAGATGTATGGAAAATTGCCCCCTTGTTCTCAAGATAGCTGCTGAGTCCCTGGGCATTTGTGAGATTTCCGTTATGCGCGATTGCGACAGGTCCCTGGGAATAGTTGGCTCCTATCGGCTGACAGTCTTCTATCCTGGTGCCTCCCGCTGTAGCGTACCTAACGTGTCCTATTGCTGTGTCTGCATGTATCTGCGAAAGGCAGTTCTGGCTCAGGGCTTCGTGTACAAGGCCCATCCCTTTTTTGATGTTCACCGTTCCTTCATTTATCCATGCAACTCCGGCTGAGAGCTGGCCTCTGTGCTGAAGAGCGCAAAGGCCAAGATATACATCCTCCAGAACAGAGGCACCGTTCATGCTGTAAGCGCCGAAAACGCCGCACATTTTTAGAAACAGCCCTCTAGAAAGGCTTTTTTCAGTTTTGAGAGCTCAATGCTGAACATCTCTTTCCATTCAAAATCTTCTCCTGAAACAGCCCCTATCTTTGTGCAGGGAAATCCTTCCCAGATGCTTTCAAAAACTTGCTCTTTGCCTTCAGGGACCGCGTATACAGCCCTTGCGCCGCCTTCCGAGAACAGTATCTCCTCAGGAGGTACTGATGAGTTTATTTCAATAGAAATGCCTTTCTCTGACGCTATCGCCTCATTTGCAAGCGCAACAGCAAGACCTCCGCCTGCTACTGCCCGTCCGGAAGATGCAGCTCCTGCTGCGGCAGTCTTCAGTGCCCTTTCCCTGAAATCCTTTTCCTTTGAATGATCAGGAGCGACAGTTTTACCTGCAGGGGTACCGTTCTTCATGACCTGGTAGCGCGATGCTCCCAATGAGCCGCAGAGATCCCCGGCCAGATAGAAAGTATCTCCAGTGGCTGCTTTACCTGAAGCAAGACGTTTGTTTCTGTCTTCGATAAGCCCGGCAGTCACAACCAGAGGGGTGGGGTATATCTGACCGCCTGATGTTTCGTTGTAGAGACTGACATTGCCTGACACTACAGGACAGTCAAGGCTTCTGCATGTGTCTGCCAAGCCCTTGACGCATTGTTCAAGTTCATAGAATTTTTCAGGAGCCTCAGGAGAAGCAAAATTCAGGCAGTTAGTCATTCCCAGTACTTCTGCTCCTGTTATCCATAGCTCCCTGAGAGACAGGGCCATAGTTTCAGAAGCACCGATATAAGGATCTGTCCGGCATTTATTCGGTTCAGCTTCCATTGTGAGCACACAGACCCTGGCTGTGTCCGGAACTTCTACTGCCGCGACAGGCGATCCCGGTCCATCGATAGTGTGAAGCTGGACCATTGAGTCATACTGCTCCCATATTTCATGCTTGCTTCTTCCGTTGGGACAGCTGATCATTGAGAGAAGATCCCTTTCCGGTTCCGCTGAAATGAGAGAAGAAGGATTCATTGTGATTCTTTCTCTTATATCTTTCGGTTCCGCTGACGGCCATACTACTTCAGTGGCATCCCCCAGTATAGAAGTAGGAAGGTCAGCGATCAGTTCTCCATGCTCGTATACGCGGTATCTTTCTGAGTCGGTCATCGTTCCGACCACTGCACAGTCCAGTCCGTAATGCGCAGCCATAGCGAAAACCGGATCAAGCTTGTCCTGTTCAACTATAAGAAGCATGCGTTCCTGGGACTCTGAGAGGAAGATCTCCCAAGGGGCCATGCCCTTTTCTCTGAGAGGGATCTTTTCTACTGTGATATCTATGCCGCACCCGCTTTTGTGGGCTATCTCGCTTGAAGAAGAGAGTATGCCGGCGGCTCCCATATCCTGCATGGAAGCGATAAGATTCTGTGCGAGCAGGTCCATGCAACATTCAATAAGCAGTTTTTCTTCAAATGGATCTCCTATTTGTATCTGCGGCCTGCTTGATTTGGAATCCTCATCCAGTTCACGTGATGCGAACGAAGCGCCTGCGATCCCGTCACGTCCTGTCTTTGAGCCCAGCAGTACGGCAAGATCTCCCTTTTTAGCCGTCTGTGAACTTGCCATTTTGTCAAGCCGTACAAAACCAGCGCTGAAAGCATTTACAAGAGGGTTGTCGGTGTAGCAGGGGGAGTAGAATGTCTTCCCTCCAACGATCGGCACGCCTACGGCATTGCCGTATGCGCCTATTCCCTCCACTATCCCCTTTGATAGGTTTTGAGTCTTTTTGAGGTCAGGGTCTCCGAAGAAAAGCCCGTCCATAGATACTGAGGGGCGTGCGCCCATAGCTATTATGTCCCTGATTATTCCGCCTACGCCTGTTGCGGCTCCCTGAAAAGGAGCTACTGCAGAGGGGTGGTTGTGACTTTCTACTTTGAAAGCAAAGCCCCATCCTTCGCCCATATCTACAACGCCGGCGTTTTCTCCCTGTCCCTGAAGTACATATTTACCCTTTGAAGGAAAAGTCCTAAGCAGTCTTTTGGTAGACTTATAACTGCAGTGTTCTGACCACATTACTCCGATCAGCTGAGTCTCGAGCGGGTTTGGTTCCCTTTCAAGGATTTCGATTATGCGTCTGTACTCGGGATCGGAAAGACCAGCGCTTTTATAATCCATCAGAATGCACCTCTTTCTGCAAAAGCCTTCGCTATCGAGTCCCAGAACCGGATGCCGTCTGTGCCGCCGTTAAGATGGGAAATCGTTGCACGTTCCGGGTGAGGCATGAGTCCAAGGATATTACCTTTTTCGCTGCATATGCCGGCGATGCCGTTGAGCGCACCGTTAGGCGCATATTCAGCCCCTGCTTTTCCTGTGCAGGGATCCGCATATCTGAAGACTACGCGTCCTGAATCTTCGAGTTTTTTAAGCTCATCCTCCGGAAGGAAAAAGAGGCCTTCGTGGTGAGCTATCGGAAACTGCAGGATTTCTCCCTTTTTAAATCCATAGGTAAATTTATTGTCTGTCTGTTCAACACGCACATGACATCTGCGGCATATGAAGGTCAGTGAGGTGTTAGGCAGGAGAGCTCCTGGCAGCATTTTTGTTTCAGTTAATACCTGGAACCCATTGCATATGCCCAGTACAAGCCCCCCTCTTTCAGCATGTTCAATGACTGCTTTAATGATGGGAGATCTTGCCGCCATTGCTCCGGAACGCAGATAGTCTCCGTATGAAAAACCGCCGGGAAGTACTACAAGATCGGGCTGTATAGAAAAACGCTCCTCTTCGTGCCATACCATGTCGACACTTGTCTTCAGGGATTCACATACCGCCCGCTGAACATCCCTGTCGCAATTGCTCCCTGGAAAAACTACAACTGCTGTTTTCATTGCAATATTTCCCTGACTGATATTTTAAAGGTTTCGATAAGATCGTTGCAGAGAAGGTCTGAGCACATTCTTTCGATGGTTTTCTGTGCTTCTTTCTCTTCCTCGGCCTCAAGCTTCATTTTGACTATTTTCCCTACCCTTACCTCGTCAAGTCCTTTGTATCCAAGGTGTGTAAGGGTCTTTTCAACGGCTTTGCCCTGCGTATCCAGGACTCCCTCGCGTGGTGTGATAACTACTTCAGCCTGAAAGAACATACAGTTGGCCTCCTTAAGTTGTTTGTTGGTTTAGAATCAATTGTCCACCAGCATATTCATAATATATTCTTCAATAAAATAAATGTCAACATAAAATGGCATTTTTCTGATGATTTTAACTTAAAAATACGGGAGTTTATGAGGCTGCATAAAATTGCCCGGCCAAGAGCGATGAATTGAATTTTTTGTTGTACAGTCTAGATTTGTTGTGCATAGTAACCAATCTTTATTATAGTTTTTAAATTGACAGTTTGTTCTTAAGATAACTATAATAATTCAGTCACTGATATACCAGGTATTCGGGATATCACATCATAATTTTTATGGGAGGTCGAATTTCTATGCAACTCAGAAAGCGTTCCATGTTCGTAGCAATTATGGTTTTATGTCTCTCTTTGGTGATCTGTACTTCAGCTTTTGCTGCTGAGAAGGTCATCAGGATCGGTGCACTTTTTCCACTCACAGGACCTGCTGCTGTTTCGGGACAGAACTGTGTAAACTCAGTTCTTGCTGCAGCAGATGTAATCAACAAGAAAAACCCGGATATAAAAGCTCCTCTTGCAGCACAGGAAGGAATTCTGGGTACATATAAGATCGAAATAGTCAAAGCAGACCACCAGGGCAAGCCTGACGTTGCTAAATCTGAAGCAGAACGTCTTTACAATCAGGAGAAAGTATTTGCTATAATCGGCTCCTATAACAGTTCTGCCACTAAACCAGCCAGCGCAGTTGCCGAACGCGCAAAGAAGATATTCATGTGCGGATGCTCAAGCTCTGCCGCACTGACGGAGCGCAGCTACAAGTACTTCTTCCGCCATGCTCCGACAGACGCGATTGAATCGAAGGAATTTGTTGAGTACATTGAGTATCTCAACAAAGAGAAAAACGCAGGCATCAAGACACTTGGACTGATCTACGAAAACACTGAATTTGGAAAGCATGCTGCGGAAGAGGCTCACAAGGCAGCCAAGCATTCAGGCCTCAAAGTCGTAGCAGATGTTCCTTTCAACAACGGAGCAACAAACCTCAACAGTGAAGTCCAGACCCTCAAGGCAGCCAATCCTGATGCAGTATTCGGCGCGGCTCTCGGCGGAGACTATTCGCTGTGGGTACGTACAATGAAACAGGTCAAATGGCTTCCGAAGATCGCCCTCAACTATTGCACCGGATATCAGAACCCGGCAGTTCAGAAGGAACTTGCCGGCGATGGCGACCACTTTATGGGCGGAATGGGATATTCGCCTGCTCTTGCAAAGGAATTCATGCCGGAAGCCGTAAAGATCGAGAAGAAATACTACACACCCAGAAGCAATCAGCCCTTTGACAGTGACTCTATCCAGGAAGCAGTAATGCTATTTGTCCTTGCACAGGCGATAGAGAAGGCCGGAGCCCCCGATACTGAAAAGGTAGCTCAGATCCTCAGGACAGAGGAGTTCACATCAGTTATGTCTCTCAGCGGAAAAGTCAAATTTGAGCCCGGCGGACAGAACGTACATGCACTCAGCGTCATTACGCAGATAAAGGACCAGGACTACAAGACAGTCTTCCCGCTCAAGTACCAGAAAGCACAGCCTGTCTTCCCCATGACCCCGTGGGAAAAACGCTAATCGACTGAGAACTCAGGCGTTGTGAGGCGGGGCATTTTTTGCCCCGCCTCTTTTAGGGAGGTCTTCAAAATGAGTAATTTTGTTCAAGTCTTAATAGACGGAATTCTCAGCGGTCTTTTATACGCTCTTGTAGCTGCGGGGCTGAGCATGATGTGGGGAGTAATGGATGTAATCAACTTCGCACATGGGGAATTCCTGATGGTTGCGATGTATCTTTGCTATTGGATAGGGGTGGTGCTTGGTATAGATCCGCTCTTTTCCTGGATAGCAGCCGGGATATTCCTTTTCCTCATCGGAGCTTTAACATACAGGCTGATAATCAGAAACAG
>JAQVPO010000084.1 GCA_028702015.1 Synergistaceae bacterium
ATACCTTATCGAAGACAGCGGGACATGTGTAATAGATTTTGCACACAACCCAGATGGACTTGAAAAGATACTGACAGCGTTGCGGTCGATATGCGACGGAAAACTGACGGTAGTTTTCGGTGCAGGCGGCGAGAGCGACAAGAGTAAACGTCCATTGATGGGGGAGACTGCATCCAGACTTGCAGACAGCGTGATAATCAGTTCTGACAACCCCAAAAGCGAAGACCCTGCAATAATTGCCTCAGAGATACTTTCCGGCGCTAAAAAACATAGTGCCGAATGCAATGTGATAATAGACAGAAACGAAGCAGTAAGCTTCGGGCTTGAAAACCTCAGGAGCGGAGATATTCTTCTGCTTGCGGGCAAGGGTCCCGAATCCTATCAGATACTCAAAGAGGGACCGGTTCCCTATTCTGAAAAAGGAACCATGAATGACTGGTGTGATAAAAATGGCAGAAAGTATATATGACCATATCTCTATTTTGAATAGATGACAATAAAAAATTAAGTTTATAGCGTACCTGTAAGCGGGAGTGATATTTATGAAAATTAAAGAATTGCTGGCAAAACTGGAAAAAAGCGATATATCGTATAAAATTTGGCTGTCTGATAACTGGGATCCTGCCAATGACACGGAAATTTCCCAATTGGTTTCGGACAGCAGAAAGGTCATTCCGGGGTCAATATTTGCCTGTGTCAAGGGTGATCATACCGACGGGCACGACTATGCCGAAAAAGCTTTCAGGTCGGGAGCTTCAGTGCTTCTCTGTGAACACAAGCTTGATATTCAGATCCCGCAGATCATATCGGAGGATGTAAGACGCAACATGGGGCTGGTAGCCTCTCTCCTTTATGACGAGCCAGCCAAGAAATTGAAGATGATCGCACTGACAGGTACTAACGGAAAGACCACCTCCACTTTTATGACAAAATCCATACTTGACCATTCCGGCATAAAAACAGGCTTGCTGGGCACAATATATTATGATGACGGAGATTCATGCGCAGATGCCGAACACACTACGCCGGAAGGCTCCGATCTCCAGCACTGGCTCAGCCGGATGGCAGCAAACGGATGTGAAGCATGTGTCATGGAAACATCTTCCCATGCGATCGTGCAGGGAAGGCTTGAAGGGGTGCTTTTTGACAGGGCGGGTTTTACAAACCTCACTGTGGACCATCTTGATTATCATAAAAATATGGAATCCTATTTTGCAGCCAAAAGGACTCTTTTTGAAAAGTATATGAGAAACAACTGGATGGCTGCTGTGAACAGCGATGACGAATACGGCTGCCGTCTGCTCAGTGAATTTGGCAGCAGGACGATAAGCTATGGCACAAAAGATAGGAACTCCAAATTCTATGCTGATATCATCGGAACTTCAATCGAAGGCATGGATGTCAGAATAAGCACGCCTGATTCAAAGATACCAGTTGCTTCAAGGCTGCCCCTCCTTGGTGAGTACAACATCATGAATGCTCTCCAGGCTCTTTC
Organism: Synergistaceae bacterium; assembly: GCA_028702015.1. Taxonomy (GTDB): domain Bacteria; phylum Synergistota; class Synergistia; order Synergistales; family Synergistaceae; genus Caenicola. The sequence goes on from JAQVPO010000084.1 coordinate 1,496, forward strand.
GATATGCTGGTCTTTAGGCGTTCGTGACAATACAGCATTGGAGGGTCTGCTGCTTATGAAACAGGTCCCCGGAAGGCTTGAAAGATATATCATCCCAGGATCAGGCACATGTGTCATAGATTTTGCCCACAGCCCCGACAGCCTTGAAAAAGTGATCAGGACCCTCAGAAGTGTCTGTAAAGGAAAGCTTCTTGTGGTTTTTGGAGCTGGGGGAGACCGGGATAAGACCAAACGTCCCATAATGGGAGAGATAGCGGCGAGGCTGGCTGATTCTGTAATTATTACTTCAGATAATCCCAGAAGCGAAGATCCTGAGACTATTGTCTCGGAGATAGAGGAGGGAGCGCAGAAACATTCTCAGGCATACAGCCGGATAGTGGACCGGAGGTCAGCTATATTTGAGGGGCTGAACAAAACAGGTCCCGATGACATACTTCTGATAGCAGGAAAGGGACCGGAACCATACCAGATACTAAAAGACGGGCCCATTCCGTTCCTGGACAAAAACGTTATGACTGAATGGTGCAGGGAAAACGGAAAAGAGGTGCTCTGATGGCACGGGTTACTGTTTCAGATGCTGCTTTATGGTCAGGCGGGAAATATTACGGACCCGACATCCAGCTTTGCAGGTCATGGAAAAACGACAGCAGGGAGGTATGTCCTGGAGATGCTTTTGTCGCCCTGAAGGGTGGAAAAACTGACGGACATAATTTCGTTCACAGTGCAGTAGATAGAGGAGCAAAGCTTTTGCTTGTAAATTCAGACAAGCTGGATGAACTGTCGCTTCTTGGTGCAGAATACTCCGGTATTTCAGTAATAGCTGTAGATAATACGGAGAAAGCACTGGCAGCTGTCGCTAAAGAATATCTAAGGCTTCATGCCCCGAAAGTTATAGGAATAACCGGAAGTGTAGGCAAGACAACGACCAAGGAATTGATTGTCAGTCTTCTGCAGTCTGTTAAAAAAGTGCACAGTACTATCAGAAGCTTCAATACTGTCATAGGATGCAGCCTTACTATCCTTGCCATGCCGGAAGAGACTGAGGTACTGGTGCTTGAGTTCGGAACGAATCATTTCGGTGAAATAAGAGAGATGGTCTCTCTTTTTCCTCCTCATCTTGCAATCATTACAGAGGTCGCACCTGCACACCTTGAAGGGTTTAAGGACCTGGATGGTGTGCTGAGTGCGAAAATGGAGATATTTGAATCAGAAAAACTTGAAATGATAGTATATAACTCAGACAATAAACCTCTGAAAAAACAATTGTCCTATAAATATAATAACATTGAAAAAATAGGTGTTGGAAGAGAAGAAGAGAGCGGGCTGAAAATTCTGGGTTCGGATATATCGCTTGCCGGAGACGAGGCACAGCTGATTTCATCCTATTCTTTCGAAGGAAGCCGCTTTGAATTGAAGACCCATCTTTTTGGTGTCCAGCATTCATATAATGTGGGATATGCCTTTCTTGCTGCCCGCATGTTCGGAGCAGGAACAGCAGAAGCAAACGAAAAACTTTCAGTGTTTTTGCCAAGTTCAGGCAGGGGCAAATACAAAAGACTGCCACAAAACCTTTGGATCATAGATGAGGCATATAATGCAAACCCGCGTTCAATGCGTGCTGCCATAGAAAACACTCTAAATATAGCGGGCAGCTCCGCCCTGACTCCATACGCAGTTCTCGGAGGGATGAGAGAGCTTGGTGACTCTTCGGCTTACTGGCATCAGGATATGATCCAGATGCTGATCCCGTTCGGTAAGGTGATCCTTTTGGGCGAAGAGTGGTTTGATGAAAGTATCGTTATCCCGGACAATACCCGGAGATACAGGTCATTTGAAGAGATAACAAGTCTGCCTGATTCTCTGTCACTGCCCGATTCCGTGATTTTGATCAAGGGCTCCAACTCATATGGACTGAAAAGGCTGGTAGCACTTTTTACGGAGGGAAGACATGTATACTGAGTTTGTAATGGTACTTGCTCTATCCCTTTTTGCTGAATTATTTTTCCAGCAAATATGGATAAAGGAAATGCACAAATTAAAAATAGAGCAGGTGACTAAGCTCTACGGACCGTCATGGCATGAAAAAACCAAAACAGGTACGCCTACCATGGGCGGTATAATTTTTGTGCCCGTCTTTCTTGTCTCAATATATGCCGGATATTTTCTGACACCTTATGCGGAGCTTAGTACCCTCTTCAAGATAGCTCTCTATCCGGTTTTAGCTGCGGCAGTAGGTTTTTTTGACGACTGGATCAAATATACAAGGAGATCGAGCGACGGTCTTAAAAGTATGGAAAAACTTGTCCTCCAGATAATAGTTACCATCCCATGGGCCATGTGGGTAACTCCTGAATCCATGCTTCTTTTTCCGACGGTTTCAATAAGCAGGTATTTAGGAATAGGCATTATAACCTTTACAGGCGTCGGACTTCAGAATGCTGTTAATGTAACAGACGGCCTTGACGGCCTGGCAGCCGGATCGATCCTAATTTCTCTGATGGGAGCACTTTCCTTTCTCGGCGGAGAGCCGTCGGTGATCCTCGCGATCGGTTCGGCAACAGGCATATGCATGGGGTTTTTATGGCACAACTCATGTCCGGCGAGTGTTTTTATGGGTGATGTCGGAGCGCATTTTTTTGCCGGATTGCTGCTTTCCCTCTGTGTCGTATCAGGAGTGTTTATTTTTGTCATTCCAATTTCGTTTATATTCGGACTTGAGATAATTTCAGTTGCACTCCAGATAATATCAATAAGATTCTTCAATAAAAAAATATTCCTTATGAGTCCGGTGCACCATCATTTTGAGATGCTGGGATGGAAAGAAACACAGATAGTCAATCGTTTTTGGATAGTTCATGCAGCAGGGATGCTCATGCTGATGTCACTGCTCTTTTTGATGATATTCTAGGCATAGAATAATAAATTTGTATTTAGCTGAATCTGTTCCGTTGGGGGTCTAAAGATGAATAATAATACTTATAAGGGTAAAAAGATCACAGTGATCGGTGCAGGAGTGAGCGGAAGGTCGCTGGCAGAGCTTGCAAGCAAACTTGGGGCTGAAGTCTTCGTCTCAGATCTCAAGAAGATGTCTGATGTGTCTATAAAAGCTTTTGAAGCTATGGGAGCGGATTGGGAAGAGGAGGGCAACACAGAGAGAGTTCTCGGATCTGACGAGATCGTTCTGAGTTCAGGAGTCTCCCATGACATACCTATCTTGAAGCTTGCTGCTTCCAGAGGGATACCTGTTACAGGTGAGCTGGATTTCGTATATCCCTTGATGTCAGGCAGAATAATAGCAGTCACAGGGAGCAACGGGAAAACGACAACAGCTTCTATGACAGGTTTTTTCCTGGAAAGATCAGGAACTGATCCAATGCTTGGCGGCAACATCGGAAATCCTGCTGCAAATGCGGCATATAAGCAGACCGATTTTCTGGTGCTGGAACTGAGCAGTTTCCAGCTCAGCAACGTAAGTAAATTTAAGTGCGATGTTGCTATCGTGACCAACCTTGCTCCGGACCATATAGACTGGCACGGAACATACGAAAAATATGTAGAAGCTAAAGCCAATTTGATACGTTCGCTTTCACCGAATGGGTACGCGATCTACCAGGAAAGGGATTCTAAAGATCTCAAGGTCCCTCCGGACAAGGGGTATCCGCTGAGCTGGCGAAAGCCAGACAGCAGCAAAAAGGGGATCTATCTGGATAATGAAAGCTCCGCTGCTTATATATGTCTCAAAGATGGAGATAATCCGGTGAAGCTTTTTGATTTCAAAGCTGTGAAACTGCTGGGTGCTCATAATATCGAAAATACTGCAATGGCATCAGCAGCACTTCTGCTTAGTGGGTGCGGAACAGCAGATCCTGCAGTGATATCAGATTATCAGCCGCCAAAACACCGCTGTGCATTTGCCGGATCATTAAACGGAATAACGTTCGTCGATGATTCAAAGGGAACAAATGTAGCCGCATCCGTAACGGCAATGAGTTCGCTGGAGGGCTGCAAGGTAATGATCATTGGAGGTCAGGGCAAAGGCGAGGACTATATGCCTCTTGCTGAAGCGGTCTTAAAATATGCAAAAAGCGTTTTTCTGTTAGGTGAAGAAAAAGATAAAATTGCATTAGCTCTCGATTCAGCAGGATATAAAAATTACTCAAAAGTACCGTCTATGGAAGAGGCTGTAGAAAGAGCTTACAGGGACGCTGCATATGGAGATACTGTACTGCTTTCGCCTGCGTGCACGAGCTGGGATATGTATCCCAACTACGGGGCGAGGGGAGACCACTTCTGCGCGATAGTAAAAGGGATAATAGAAAGAGATTCATAGGTCATGAACGGAATGGATGAAATTCGGGGAAAAATGAAGCCGAGGATCAACCCGTTTATATGGGTCATCCCCATGATATTGAGCGGGATAGGCATCCTCATGATAACTTCAACGACAAGTCCGAATTCATTCACCCTTACAGGGACCCCTTTTCAGATGGGTATAAAACAGGCGCAATGGCTTCTTATAGCGCTTTCTGTCATGTTCGTTGT
>JAQVPO010000085.1 GCA_028702015.1 Synergistaceae bacterium
ATCTAGAGTATTCTTTTTCTTCAGTTACAAACGCCCTTACTATCCTTATTGAGGAAAGCGCTTCCTGCGCAATTGCGGCGACCATTGCTAGCTTTTCCTGTATTACTCCCCCGACTTCCCTAAGTTTGGAGGAGGCTCTGTCAATAACAAGTATCGCCATTGGAGTTACAAGAAAGGTAACAAGCGTAAGCTTCCAGTTTATAAACAGAAGGAAGCTGATAATGCCTATAAAAGTACAGCTTTGGACCACAAAATCAACGACTACCGATGCCAGGATAGACTGAAGTGTGGCAACATCGTTTGTTATCCTTGAAAGAAATTCCCCTGAACGTTTGCTGTAAAGTTTCGCCAGAGAGAGCCTCTGTGTGTGGTCATACAGTTCAAGCCTTATATCTATTACTACCTTCTGCCCGACCCACGTCATAAGATACATGTTCCCGTAGCCAAAAACAGCCTTGAGCACGTAAAGTGCCACTATCCCGAAAGCGAGAAGATTAAGAGTGTAATACTCCTTGTTTATAAGAACATCATCAACCACATTCTTGATCAGCCACGGCGGGATTATCCCAAAAAGCGCAGACAGTACCATACATACCAGTGCCGCTGCAAGTCTGGTTTTGTAAGGCCTGCAGTATCCAAGCAGCCTTATATAGGATGACCATGACTTTTTGTTTTTCAATGAAAGCATTTCATGAAATCTCCATAATTCTTTTTGCCCATGATTCATATACCCCTGTCTTCCCAAGCATATTCCTTGCAAGATCCATTTTTTTACATATATTTTTTTTTGTTTCATCGTCGCCGTCAATCCACTTTATGACCTCTTCGAGCATGTTTCCTGATGTAGCCTCTTCCTGCATAAGCTCCGGGAAAAGCTCAGTATTGAGCAGTATATTCGGCATTGAATAATAGGGAGTCTTTATAAGATGTTTCCCTATGAATGCGGAAAACCGGCTGACCTTATAGGCCACCACCATATATATGCCAAGCATCATTGACTCGACAGCCACTGTGCCGCATGCAGCGACAGAACAGCATGACGCGGCAAGGAGATCCCGTCCGTGCCCTGTATAAATATCAAAAGAACGTCCTTCAAGACGTTCTTTTATTTTTATCCTTTCAAGCTCATTAAGGCCGGGAGCTATCGAAAAAACAGGATGCCATCCCAAGCTCATAAGTTCAGATGCCGTATTTTCCATGATCGGCAAAAGGTTCTTTATCTCAATTTTCCTGCTGCCTGGCATAAAGGCTATTATTTTTTTATCGTTTGCCAGATCGTCGGGCAGATTTTTTATTAGTTCCGCTTTCTCCGAAAATTCTTCTAACATCGGATGACCGATCCAATAACTGTGGCAGCCGTTTTGTTTGAGAAACTCATCCTCGAAACCAAAAAGCGGGAAACATTCATCCACGCAGGCGTAAATTTGCTTTATCCGCCCTCTTCTCCAGGCCCAGACTGTCGGGGGAGATATATAGAAGACCTTGCCGCGGTATCCCTTCGATCTCAGCCTCTGAACAAGACGAAGGTTAAAATCAGGGCTGTCGGCGATAATGACACATTGAGGTGCTCTCTGCATTATCCGGTCTGTCATTTCATTCAGCATACTGAATAATGCCGGAACGGAAGAGAGTACCTCTGCTATTCCAAAAAGCTGAAGGTCTTCACCAGGCCATTCAGTCCTTATGCCTGCTTCTCTTGGCTCCTTGCCGCCCATACCCCATATGTCCCCTTCATAGCCAAGTTTGCGAAGTGATTTGGCAACTGAGGCAGTATAATGGTCTCCTGATGCTTCCCCAGAGCTCATGAAGATCGACACTGTTCTATTCCTATTACAGCAATTTTTTCTTTTTCAGCAACCGAGAGGAATTCTTCAGGTTCCATTATAAGAGTCCACCCTGCGTGAAGAGCAAGGCAGGTCAATTTTGCCTGAGCCATATTCTTCAGTGTACTAGGGCCCACTGTTGGGATGTCATATCGCTCATCCTGGTCAAGGCGCATCATTTTGACAACAGTTCCGCCAAGACAAAGCGAGCCTGCCCGAAGAAGAGTGGCATCGGTCCCCTCCATAGCTTCCACTGCTACTACCGACCGTTTATTAACAACTACTGTCTGCCCGAATGACAATGGGACAAGGGCTTTGCATATTGAAAAACCGTATTCTGCGTCAGCCATCTCTTCAGAAGCAGGTTTTCTCCCCGCTATATGTCCGGGCACCGCAAGCAGGTCAGGTATGATATCCCTGTAGCTCATAACTTCGAATCCTGATTTTTCAAGGAAATCTACAAGGGCTCCCAGAAGCGAATGGTCATCCCTGAAGACAAGGCTTGCAAGAAATCTCTGCGTTGTAAGATCAAAAAGCGAGGGCTTGAAAGCTAAAGTCTTTGATATGAGTCCAGCCATTATTATCCTTTTAACGCTGCGATTTTTCATATCTTTTATTGTGAATCCAAGATCAGGCTTAGCCAGATTTACAACTTCCAGAGAGTATCTAGAAATATCCCCCACTTTCTCCCTAACAGAATAAACGACCGGAGGTGTTCCCATGTCAGTAAGCCTGCTTGCGATGACTACCGGCAGATTGCCATCTCCAGCTATCAAGGCGATCTTATTATCCATCAATTATTCCCCCACAAACCATGCACACTTTAAGTGACACATTATAATTGTCACCAATATGAACATATTTCGTCATAAAAACCCAGGCATTATCGGAAAAGTATATCACAGCTGCATATAAAACCCTTCCTGAAGAAATGTGCACAGAAAGTCATAATCACCCCTATGTTCATACATTGATGCCGTTATTATCCAAGAGCAACATCCATGACCATCATTACAGCAAAACCAAATAAAACACCCATCGTCGCAAGATCTCCGTTTCCGCTCGACTGTGACTCCGGAACGACTTCTTCAACAACGACAAATATCATTGCACCTGCGGCATAAGCAAGCGCGTACGGAAGCATAGGACGGGCAACTTGTACCAGCACTGCCCCCAGAAGTGCGAAAACAGGTTCAACTACGGCAGAAAGCTGTCCGTATAAAAAAGCCTTTTGTCGGCTCAGTCCCTCGCGGCGAAGCGGCATAGATACGGCAAGACCCTCGGGGAAGTTCTGGAGTCCTATCCCTGCCGCCAATGCTATGGCTCCTGACAACGTAGCCTCGGGCATAATCCCGATTGCCCCGAAAGCGACACCTACAGCCATTCCTTCCGGTATATTGTGGATGGTTATTGCCAGTACAAGAAGCGTGGTCCTCTTCATCCTTGAAGGAGGTCCGTCAGGCTCTGTCTCAGCCATTGCAGGATGAAGGTGAGGCATCAGCATGTCGATCAGCCGCATTGATATGCCCCCCATAAGGAATCCTATAAAGGGAGGCAGCCATCCAGGGTATCCCAATTCCTCTGATATCGATATCGCAGGAGCAAGAAGAGACCAGAAGCTGGCGGCTATCATTACACCTCCTGCAAACCCGAGCATAACATCAAGCTTTTTTTGCTCAGGTCTTTTTGCAAGAAAGACTCCAGATGCGCCCAACGCTGTCAGCCCCCATGTAAAGCATCCTGCCAGCAGTGCCTGCACAGGAGCTGAAACTCCGGCATACCAATCCATGAATTTATCTCCCCCTAACTTTTTTCTTTAATGATAGCCATTTTAACGTCAGAATCTGAGTGTAAAAACATTGTGAATCTTTGCAAATATACATAACACTCTATTCTTGTTGATATATAATATTCTCTCAGAATGCGGGGGGCGAAGCCAGTGTTTTCTACGGATAGAACAAATGAATGGTTCAAATCTTTCACAGATAATTATAAAGTCAGCGGGATACTGTCTCCAATGCTGGATCTAAAACTAAAACACAGCAAGAGGGTTTCAGAAATATGCTCCGAGACTGCGTGCTCTATGGAATGGGATGAGGAGGGAGACAGATGGATGGCATATTCTGCCGGCCTTCTTCACGATGTGGGAAGATTTCCCCAGTACAAAACATATGGCACATTTCTCGACAGCAAAAGTGTTGACCACGGAGATCTGGGAGCCGAAATAATTGCAAAAGAATTTAACTGGAAAGGCATCCCTGATAATTTCAGGGAAAATATCATATCTGCAGTAAAGTTTCATAACAAGAAAAAAGTCCCGACTAACCTTAAGCTGGGTGCATATAAATGGTCATGCCTGGTCAGGGATGCTGACAAAATCGATATCTACAGGATGGTACAAGAACGTATCGACAATGGGACAATTTTTGAAATGCTCCCAAGACATCAGGCAGCAGAAGGCCTTTCTTCTGACCTTGTTGAAGAGGTCCGCAGAACAGGGTCAGTTTCCTACTGTAATGCCCGTTCTTTACAGGATTACAGACTGATACAGCTCACATGGGGGAGCGACCTTAACTTTCCGGTTTCAGTGGCAGCACTCAGAGAAGAAAAAATAATCGAAAGGATCCGTGAGGATCTGAGGCCCTACGGCATAAACGATCTGGTGGACAAGATAGTGAATCAAATATATTCCATGGCGTAAAAAAGAAGAGACCTTCAAATCAATGAGGGTCTCCTTAAGTAATAACGGATCCTGACGTATTCTTATTGCTTAATAATCACTGAGCTTCGAACATATCCTTGCCAACCCCGCATACGGGACAGGCCCAATCATCGGGGATCTCTTCGAAAGGTGTTCCTGGAGCAACTCCAGAATCCGGATCTCCTGCTTCTGGATCATAAACGTAACCGCAAACGGTACATACATACTTCTTCATATTCCATAGTCCCCCTTTTAAATTAGGCCTTACTAATGGCCTTTTTTGCTGAAATAATTATCGTTTTAACATTATTTCTTATACACGGTAAAATGACTGATCAAGTTTTCCCGTCAGCCTTGTGGCTGATGCTTCGATTATAAGGTAATCGTCCTCTAATCTCAATCCTCCCCAGCCATCAATATATATGCCAGGTTCAATTGTAACGACATCGTTCGTTTTCAATTCATATGAACATTTTGAGGAAAGAAAAGGTGTCTCATGCACACTTATACCCAGACCATGTCCGAGTCCATGTGTAAAATACTTCCCCAGTCCTCTTGATTCCAGGACTTCACAGGCTGTCATGTGCACATCCCTTCCGTTTACGCCGGCATGCAGTGCATTAACGGCTGCTTGATGGGATGCAGCCAGTATATCATGATATTCCTGAACACGCGGATCAGGTTCGCCAAGTGAAAAATTTCTAGTGATATCACAAAGATATCCCATGTACCTTGCACCAAAATCAACAGTGACCCATTCACCGCATGCCATTTCCTTGTCGGTGGCCCTTCCGTGCGGCATGGAGCTTCTCGTTCCCGATGCAACTATCATGTCAAAACCGGCTTCCCCGCCCCGTATATTGATATTGAAGTTGAGCAGGGCTTCAAATTCTTTTTCAGTCATACCAGGTCTTACATCGTTAAGAGTCTCAAGAAACGCGTCTGCTGCGATTTCTCCCGCTTTCATGATAAACTTAATTTCCTCTTCATCCTTTGAACGGCAAAGTCCGGATGTCATGTATGTACCGTCGCTCCATCTGGTATTTTTAGCAGAAGAAAGTTTTTCCCATATTGAATGATAAGTTTTTGATGCCTCACAAAGCACATTTCGAACTCCATGCCTGGAAATGCTTTCTATGACATCATCGGTCAGACTGTTCCTTTGAGCCGCAACCTCGTGAGGAGACTGTTCCTCTCCCTGCTGCCTGTATCTGCTGTCCAGAATAAGCTCGGCAGAATCCCTGTAGACAAGAAGTGCACCTGATGTGCCTCTGAAACCGCTTAGGTAGTAGAGTGTCTCCCAGTTGCAGCCTTCGTCTGTCAGGACAGCGAAAACATCCGTACCTGTTTTTGCCATCTCTGCGCGCAGTTTTTCAATTCTTTTATGGATAAATTCCTCATTCATTTTTTATCCCGCCCATTTTCAGAAGCCGCCACAGCTCTTCGGAGGGTTCGGGGACCGGCTCTTTAAGTTTTCCTCCCATTGAACCTACAAC
>JAQVPO010000086.1 GCA_028702015.1 Synergistaceae bacterium
ATCAGGAATACTTCCAGTGGCCACGAAAACCGGTATAGATATAATGTCAGTGAATCTTTTGGTTGAAGATCAAACCACTCCGGTCATATGGAGAGGTCCCGCTCTTGCAGGTGTGGTAAAACAGTTCTGGAGCGACACGATATGGACAGGCGTAGACTACATGTTCGTCGATATGCCTCCAGGCACCGGAGATGTGCCCCTGACTGTCTTCCAGTCGCTTCCTATCGATGGCATAATTATTGTTTCCTCCCCGCAGGAACTGGTCTCTATGATAGTTGAAAAGGCCGTTCGTATGGCAGAACAGATGGAGATACCTATCTTAGGAATAGTAGAGAACATGAGCTCTGTTATCTGCCCTGAATGCGGGAAGGAGATCAAGATCTTCGGAGAAAGCCGCGTAAAAGAAACGGCAGAGAAACATGGCATAGATTTCCTTGCCAGCATACCTATGAGCCCCGAAATAGCCGCTCTGTGCGATGCAGGGGAGATAGAAAATGAACATTATGGCTGGCTCAATAAAGCTGCTGAAAAGATAGAAAAGCTTTAGTAACTATGGGAGGTACTGCAGAAGCAGTACCTCCCGCAGTTATGCTACAAAAATTTTATCCGCAGCTATTGCAGCTGCCGCAGCCTCCGGATATATCCTTTGAACAATCGGAATGTTTTTTATTTTTTTCATGGGAGTGTCCTTCCTTCATAAATTCATAAATGGGTGCATATATTGAAAGAAGGGCCTCGGTATTTTCTGAACATCCTTTCCCGGAAGGATTTTTTGCTGTACATTTTCCCTCTGCGCAAAGGGGCACCTCTGCCTTTAATGTTTCGAGGTCACGTGCGCCGTTAATTATCGCGTTCAGCACCATATTTTTGGTTGCCCCTGTCTCTTTACAGACTTCACAGCCTGCGGAAGCTTCCCTCCAGAATTTCTCAAGCTTATCCATTGCATGATCTCCTTTCAAAATTTCATTTCTGTTCAAAATCAGATCTCATCAGATCCAGAAAAGACAGGAACTCTCAGTAATGTTTTAAATCCGTAATTTATATACATTTTAGCTCCGGCTTCAGTTGCAAGAAGGACAAGATGGTCTGAATAAAGAGAGGCATGTTTTATGAGAACGTCCATAAATTTTCTGGCTAACCCTTGCCTCCGGCTCTCGGGCCTGGTTGCAAAATAGTAGAGGCCGCATGTTTTGTCTGTTGAATGCAGAAGCGCGGAACGGGCCGGTATTCCTTCTTTTTCAAGGTAATAAAGATGGTTCTCTGGACAGCTGTTTAAATATGACGCAAAATTATTATAACTGTCCGGGACAGGGAGGTCCCCATCGAATCCGGTCCATGCAGCTTCAGCCCATCTTCCCTCATCAGGCTTATTGGAAACCATCCTCACATCCGAGATCAGATCTTTTTCAGAAAGGCAGTTTCTTATGGACATCGCAAGATATTCTGCTCTGAAGAAGATATCTCTGCTTTCAAGCGCCTGTGAGACCTCGCTTTTTAGTTCGGGCAGCTGGAGTGAGACGAAAGGAAGGTTTTTCTCTGTAAAAAAATCAAGTATCTCAGAGACATCTTCTCTTGAGGAGGCGCTGTCAAACAGGGCGTAGTTCTCGCCTGCGAACGGCATGCCTGATGCAAAGGCTCCTGCCTCCTGCCTTAACAGCAGTAAATCTCCGCCGGGAGCGTTTCCCAGCATCCTTGCTGCAGAAATAAAATTTTCAGTGAAATGCTGCATATCCGACATTCAGTAAGCCTCCAAAGTATATAATGATAATAGGCTAATGCAATTATCGGTTTCTATTTTAAGCCAAAAAAGAGGGAGTGAAAATGTCGCCGGCAAAGAAGAAGGGGAGAATTACCTCGGGAGAAGGCTTTACAATGGGAGAGAATAATAGCTTGAATCTTTCTATCGGAGCCCTCTTTCGGGAGGATAGCGGCAAAGAGGATATACATTCAGCTCCTTTAGAAGATCAAAAACCTGAAAAAAAGAAAGTTTACAGCGAGAGAGACGCTAATAGCGGAATATCTTATCTTTCCAGGGTATCACTCCAGAGACAGACGGCCGGCCGCGGAGGAAAAACTGTAACTGCCGTGATCCTGCCAAAGGATGCAAAGGCAGATAGAGAAAGGCTGGCAAAAGAAATGAGAAAAGGACTTGGCTGCGGCTCTTTTGTTGAAGGAGGCAATGTCATTCTGCAGGGAGACATTTGTGACAGGGCCAGGGAATGGCTTATCAAGAATGGCGTAAAAGAGGTCGTATCAGGCAACTAACGCGGATAGACCTTCTTTGTTATACCTAAAGAGGGATGCAGGATAATTTTTAAGAGGGCGGAAATTCATTTTTTTGCCCTCCTTTATTAAAATATTCCCGGATTATTGCCTGGAAAGAGAATGAAATCAATGATTTAAATTGACCTTGATAATAAAACCCACGGTTTCTTCCTGTGATCATTGAGAGTTGATTTTTTCTGTTTCTGTTGTTTTGCCAGAGGCTGAGTTTTTTATCTATTTCTTGTTTACCAGCCAGACTCCGCAGAGTATCATTGCTCCTCCTGCAAAAAGCCAGGGAGTGAATCTTTCTCCTACAAGGAAATAAGATATTACAACTCCTGCTATTGGCTGAAGGAACTGGAAGACCGCTACTTTGGCAACTGTGAAGATGGAAAGAGCCCTGAACCAGAAGATATATGCCAGGGCAGAGGAAAAAGCCCCTAAAAAGATAAGGGCTGCCCAGGTTCCTGAGGAGAAAGAAGCTATAGCAGAAAAATCGCTCCCTATAAATATTGAGAATGGTGTTGCCGCCATAAGGGCAAAGAACATCTCCCAAAATATTACAAATGCCGGAGAAAGGTCTTTTTTTAGCACACGCCTGGAAATAAGCAGAAAGATTGCCCAGTTCAGAACGGAAAGGAGCATGATGAGGTCCCCCATGCTTCCGAAACTGCCAGAATTTGCAGTAACGATTGTTCCTCTCCCGATTACAAGAGTTACTCCGACGGCTGCAAGGATCATTCCGAATATACCTTTATTGGATATTTTTTCCTTCAGAAAGATCCTGCCTAATATTGCTACCAGTGCCGGCGTTGCAATCATCATCCAGTTAGCGTTTGCGGCACCGGCTGTCTTCATTGCATAGCTCTGTATAGCCTGATGGAAGAAGATCCCCTGAAAGCCCATTAGAAAAAGAGAGATCGCCTCGTGCTTAGTGGGCAGACGCACCGATTTTTCCCACAGCAATCCTGCGAATAGCACTGGCATTCCAATTACAAGCCGGATCCACAGAATAAGCATAGGTTCAGCCTGCGCGAGTGCATATTTTGTAGAAGCGAAGCTGCCTCCCCAGATGGTGACGGTTGCCAGTATCATCGCGTAATCATAATAAGTGGCTTCTCCAGCCGCAGCTTGTTTTCCGCTTCTTTCAGACATTGCTTTGACGTTATCCTCCTCTCTTCAGACGATGTTTAATTATGCGGCTGTGTCATTTTTTGTTTACGAGATAAACACCAAGCATTATCGTTATTCCTCCTGCGAAAAGCCACAGTGTGAAACGTTCTCCGATCAGCAGGTATGCAATAACTGCTCCGGCAAATGGCTGAAGGAACTGAAAAGCTATGATTCTTGATACAGGAAGAACAGAAAGGCCGTGAAACCAGCAAAAATATGCACCAGCAGAGGCTCCTGCACCCAGAAAAGTTACAGCTGTCCATGTTCTGAGGCTGAATGACCCTATTACGGAAACATCGCACCTTAGAATTAATATTGCCAATGTAGCATAAATAAAGGAGAAAAACATTTCCCAGAAAAGGACAAAACTGTAAGGCAGGTCATCTTTCAGGACTTTTCTTGAAAAAACAAGAAAAATGGACCAGTTAAGAGAAGAGAGTAATATCATAAGATCTCCTGTATTCCCAAACGAAGCGGATGTTTTTACTGCATCTGCAGAACCAAGATGCAGGACTGCAAATACCCCTAACGCGGAGAGACAAAGTCCTATAAGTCCTACACCGGATATTTTTTCCTTGAGAAAGATCCATCCCAAGAGAGCTACAAATGCGGGAGAGCAGATTATGATCCAGTTTGCGGTGGATGCACTTGCTGTCTTCATTGCAAAGCTCTGAAGACCTAAGACCAGAAAAATACCCTGAAAACTCATTACCAGCAGGGGTAATAATTCATGTGCAGAAGGCAAACGGAATGTTTTTCGAATGTATGCTCCTATAAAGAGGAAAGGAATAGAAATTCCCAGTCTCATCCAAAGCACCACCATAGGAGAAGCTTGTTCGAGAGATATCTTCATACCTGCGAAACTCGCGCTCCATATTATCACGGCGGCAATTATGATCAAGTAGTCCGGGAATCTGGCTGTTCTGGTCTGGGATGTGCTGCCTGTGTCCATCAGATTATCTTTCCTTTCTTTAATACGGGCATGTTCATAAGAACACTCTCCTGCCAAGGGTTAAGAACAAAGAGTAGTATAGTCTAAATTATCTCCGGCGTGTAAAAAATTAGAACCGAAGGTGTAGTAAAATGTAAACAGCAATTGATGTGAGCATGAACAGAAAGCGGGGCTCTGGAATGGAAGATCGCACAGTAAAAAAAGAGATTATAAGAATATTCCGTGATGGGACCGTTAAAAAGGTAAATGATGATATGCTTGTTGAAAAACGGATGATCCTGGAAGTTGACGGTTCCAGAGAAGCTGTTGTGATCTTTACGCCTGGCGAGGAAGAACTGTGGGCTCTTGGCAACCTCTACTGCAGACATATGATCGAGAATTTTGAGGATATAAGATCTATCAAGAAAAATAACAGCAGGATAACAGTTGAAAGAGCGAATAGAAGAGAGGGCTGGAAGCTTGAATCCAGGTTCCTTCACACAGCATCGGGAGCGTTTTTAGAGGAGCGAAGGGAAAATAATGTCATACCTGTCCTTCCCGTGGAATGGCAGATCTCCTTTGAAGCGCTCATGTCGGGCATTGACTGGATAGCGGAGGCGCCTCTCTTCAGACAAACGGGAAGTGTGCATGTTGCTGCCCTTGTCTCAGCAGAGGGCAGGATGCTTTTCAGAACAGAAGATGTTGGAAGACACAATGCAGTTGATAAGGCAATCGGCTGGCTTTTGAAAAACAGCATGAAGACGAGTGATGCTGTTCTTATAACATCAGGCCGTCTGCCTGAGGACATGGTACTTAAAGGAGCGGGGGCCGGGATTCCCGTCATGGCAAGTATCTCTGCTGCTACAGCAGATGGTGTGGATACTGCGAGGCGCTGTAATATGACACTTATTGGCTTTGCGAGAGACGGAAGAATGAACGTATACAGTGCTCCAGAACGTATAAATTTCAACGCAGAACAATAGAACTGGAGGGTGGAAAAATTGCTTGAAGATCTTTCCGCGCACGTGCTGGATATTGCAGAAAACAGCATCATGGCAGACAGTACTGTAGTCAGAATTGAAATTATGGAAGAAATATCTGCTGACAGGCTAACTTTTTCAGTAGAAGACAACGGAAAGGGCATGACGGAAGATTTTATATCAAAGGTAACAGACCCATTTACCACAACAAGGACTACCAGAAGGGTCGGCATGGGACTTCCCTTCCTTAAGCAGTCTG
This sequence comes from Synergistaceae bacterium, assembly GCA_028702015.1. Classification (GTDB taxonomy): domain Bacteria; phylum Synergistota; class Synergistia; order Synergistales; family Synergistaceae; genus Caenicola. The sequence continues at coordinate 5,609 of JAQVPO010000086.1, forward strand.
CCGAACTCTGCGGCGGTGATCTTGATATCTCTTCACAGCCGGGAAGAGGAACAAAAACGACAGCAACATTTCGGATGAGCAGCATAGACAGGCCGCCGCTGGGGGATATCCCGGCAACGATAATGGCTCTGATAATGGGTTCACCGCAGGTTCACTGGATTTACCGGCATAAAACAGACTATGGAGAGTTTACGCTTGATACGGATGAAATAATAGAAGCCCTTGACGGAGACAGAGAAATGCTCCGTTCTGCGGAAATAGGACTTTGGCTTAAGGAGCATGTCAAAGAAAATCTCGACAGCATAAAATGGGAGGGATCACCTCATTCCGCTTCTTATGGGGAAAAAGGCCAAGCCTTGCAATAGTTTGT
>JAQVPO010000087.1 GCA_028702015.1 Synergistaceae bacterium
AAGCTGAATACCGATAATCTGCCCTTTCCCCTGTCAGCTCCTATTTTTCTGCCCTTGTAAGATGCTCCCAGGGCATGCGCGGCATCTTCTATCTCTGAGAGATCATATTTTTCAGCAATTGCTTCGATCCGGTCCATATCGCAGGGCATTCCTGCAAAGTGGACCGGTATAATGGCTTTAGTCTTCTTTGTTACAGCCTGCTCAATTTTTTCGGGATCGATATTCAATGTATTCCTGCTGATGTCTGCCAGCACAGGTTTTGCTCCAGTGAACATGATAGCATTGACGGTGGCCGCGAATGTCATAGGGGTGGTTATCACTTCATCACCCGGCCCGATCCCGAGGGCAAGCAATCCAGTGTGCAGTCCTGCTGTTGCTGAATTTAAGGAGAGCGACCAAGAAGCTCCCGTGTATTCAGAAAAATTCTCTTCAAAACGTATCGTTTTTGGCCCCATTGCGAGCCAGCCGGAACGAATTGACTCAGCGACATCGTTTATCGCATCTTCCGATATTGATGGTTTTGCAAAAGGGAGGAAATCATTTCTCATTCTCTTTGAGCCTCCTGTTGAAAAGGATAAGGTAGTCATCATATTCTATTTTTTTTGTCTCAAGGGTTTTACCGTCTCTAAAAAGATTTTTGAGTCTGTCTTTTTCTATGACAAGGACAAATTCGCGATCTTTTGACTTCCATTCCGGAAGGAATTCGTGCGAGTCTGGGAACCATCCTTTGCCTTCAGGCTTCTTCGCGCCGAACTCCAGTTCCCCCATACTGTTTATAAGGAGGACGCGCTGCTTTGTATAGAACGGTATTCCCTGAAGTATCTCTCCGTAAACTGCTATAGTTTCATTAGGCAGTCTTTCTTTCATTATCACTTCAGAGATGCCTTTGGTGGAACGGGTCTTCCCCATTATGTCATATATGCCGTAATGGGCAGCTATATAAACTGCGGCAGAGATACAGAGCGCAGCAACTGCCTTTTCGTAGGCGGCCTTGCTGCCTTTTTTTGCAATAAACATCGCTGCGGTCGGTCCTGCGAGCAGCCCTGCAGAAATTGCAAGCGCATACGGCAGAGTTTCGTGCGGATTGACCCTTCCGCCGATAAATGTATATACCACCAGGGCAACGGAAAAGAGCCCGCCGGTCACTGCGGATAAAACCAGTGCCTTGCCATGCCATTTCCTTCGTTCGATCATCCTGTCGATATCAGATGCTATGAGTATGGCAAGAGGAGGAAAACAGGGAACTATATAAGGGATAAGTTTTGAGCTTGAGATGGAAAAGAATACCAGAATAACAGTGAACCATGAAAGCATATAAATATTTGCGTCTTTGATCTTTTTGTCTTCAGGAGATCTTAGGATGCTTTCTTTGCTGAAAAGAGAGAAAAAGAACCCTGTCCATGGCATAAGCCCCACTGGTATCATCGGGAGGAAAAACCAGAATGGCTCATAGCGGTTATGTATTTTTGTAGCATAGCGCAGAAAATGTTCACGGATAAAGAAGAAATAGAGGAAATCAGGATTTTCACGGCTGACCATGTAAAACCAGGGGAACGCTATTATGAAAAAGAGAGCTATGCCTGGCAGATACAGGGCATCTACGATAAGACGCCATTTTTTTGTGAAGACGATATACCAGAAAATTATCCCGCCAGGCAGCACTATTGCAATGAGTCCTTTGGTAAGCAGACCCAGTGCCACCGAAGCGTAGAAGATCAGGAACCACCTTCTGTCGCCTTTGATATGCCCGTAATAAAAAGCTGAAAGAGCGGCAGTTAAGAAAAAGGACAGAGGCATGTCGGTCAGCGTTATAGTTCCTATGGCAAAGTATAAAAGGGAAAGTGCTGTCACTGCACCTGCAATGGCACCGGCCCTCCTTCCAAATATCGCGGCACATAAAAGAGCAGTGGCGAGGGCCCCTAATATACCGCTCAGAGCTGTCGGAAAGCGTGCAGCAAATTCATTCTCTCCGAAAGCCATAAAGCTGGCTGCGTTCATCCAATACAGCAATACCGGCTTTTCGAAATATTTGACATAATTAAGCCGCGGGGTAATAAAATCACCGGATTCAATCATTTCTCTCGGGATCTCGGAATATCTTCCTTCATCAGGCTCAAGCAGTCCGTGGCATCCCAGGGGAATGAAGTAGACCATAAGGATAAGAACGGCGATAGCTATAACGATCATTCGTTTCTTTTTATACGGGACATCCATCTTCTGCTGCAGCACCTTCCGTAATATAAGTTTGACTGACTATGGGCCTAATTAATATAAACCAGACAGATCTGCTGATAAAGCAAGAGGCCTGACAACCAATTATAGTTTAAACGCTCACCAAATAAAACGCCGGATGATAAAAATTGGGATCTCCTGTTAAAAGAGATCCCGCAATAATTGCCTTAATTTAAGGTGTTTGCTATGTATTAATTTTTTATTCCGCGCTCTTCGTCAGTTCCTGGAATAATATTGTCGCATACAGCGGCAAGTATTCCTGCAACAGCCATCGGGGTCTTCATTATTGCCCATATCATTCCTCCGAATGTATTGCCAAGGGCTCCGGCAAAAAGAGCCTGATTGGGTTCAACCCAGCCTGGCAGCCCCAGGGCCATAAGGAAAGAGAATCCGACTATCAGAACATTTCTCTGACTTCCCATGTCAGCTCTCATGAGATTCTGGATACCAAGCGCTCCGATCGTTCCGAAGAGGGTGATGTACGCTCCTCCGATGACGGGAGAGGGCATGGTCGCTATCAGCGCGCCCAGCTTGCCCACAAGCGAGAGGAGTATCAGTATGACTGCTCCGGCGCTTACCACATGCCTGCTTGCGACGCCAGTAAGTCCTATCAGGCCTATGTTTTCAGTATAGGAAGTTGTGCCGACCGAGCCGAGCACACCAGAGAGTGCACATCCTATACCTTCTGCCCCAATGCCTTTGTTTATCTGATCTGGAGTCGGGTCATCGATCCCTGCAGCATAGGAGCAGTTGTGGTAGTCTCCTATGGATTCGATCATTACACAGAAAAATCCTGCTGATATTGCCCCAAGAGCCAGCCCGGAAAATTTGGGTACTCCCCATGGCATGAATAGGTTATAGCGGATCCACGGTGCCGTTGCTACACTGCTGAGGTTGACATAAGCGGAATGCCCTTCCTGAAATATTCCTGCAATAGAAAGCAGCAGGCATATCATGTATGCGATAGTGATAGATCCGAGGACAGCAAAAATATTGCAGTATTTGTTCTTGCTGCAGAGGCTGAAAAAGAAAACCAGAGCAACAACAAGAAGTGATACCGGCCAGTAGTTTGCTGCATTGAACTGTATTGCTACGGGCGCCAGAGTGAATCCTATCGCCATTATGGTCGGGCCGATGACTACAGGAGTGATGATTTTCCTTACATGTCCGATGAGTTTGCTGTAGCCAAGAAGCGAAAGCACCAGACCGCCTATGAGCAGGGAGCCGCCGATGTACTGCATTACGACGTCAGGTCCCATTGCCTTGTATGCTCCGATAATAGTCATTATAGAAGGTATGAAGCTGAAGCTTGAGCCCTGGACTATAGGAAGCCCGGATCCGAGTTTAGGGTGGGTCTGGATCAATGTGGCGATACCCATTGAAAAATAAACGCATCCTATAAAAGCGCCTATCTGCTGTGTTGTCATACCCATAGCAGGTCCGAAGATAAGCGGGACAAGTGTCGTTGCGCCAAAAAGCGTCAGGACATGCTGAGCTCCGGCAAGAATAAGTATTGGTGTCGGCGGACGATCGTCTATACCGTAAACTAACTGTTTTTTCGCCATGATGCACCTCCATGAAATTTAGCAGATAATATCTCTGCAATCGGTTGCAAAAACTATCAGCGATATTATATGCTGATTTCAATTAAAAATCCATAGACAACTCAGCTATTCTTTACAAAATTTCTGTAATCGTCAGGGGTGTCTATATCACGGAAATGACAGTCAGGCGCTTCTGATGTGACGATCTCGTCTTTGTGGTCCATTAGGATGTTTCTCCCGCCGATGTCTCCCTGTGCAATGCTGAATCTTTTTTTCCAGATCGAACGGTAAAACATCGGATGTCCGAAAACTCCATTTCTGCAGGGAGTGAAAACAGTTTTGTCATCAGGGAGAGCAGCATAGCATTCGCGCAGCTTTTTTATTTCTTTCTGCCCAACGAAGGGAAGGTCCCCAAGCATTATGCAGAAATCCTCATTTTCAGGCAGCATATCCAGAGCGATAGCCAAAGAGCTTGACTGGCCTCTCTCAGGCGTTCTGTTTATACCAATGTGAAGCCATTCAGGTCTTTTCTGTATGGCTTCATATACTTCCTCGGAGAATACAGCAATTATGGATGAGAAACCGCCTTCATGCATATTTTTGATCACGGTTTCAATTACGGTGCTTTCGCCGAAGGGCAGCAACAGCTTCTGTACTCCCATCCTTTTTGATAATCCTGCAGCCAGAAGGATAGCATTCATCTCAGAAGATCCCTGATATCGAATAATTTATCCATTTTTATTGATCCCAGTATCAGATGGTCATATCCTTTCAGCATAGGCGGCAGTTTTTCTGCAATATAATCAAGCATGGTCTTATCCAGCAGATCACATTTATTGATAAAAAGGATCCTTAAGGCGCTTTCAGGAGAGTTCTTCAGATATTCGTCCCTGCTTGAGAGCAGTGCAGAACAGTTGGCAAGCGAGAGGTGTTCTCCTGTCTGTATCGAAAATTTATTTTTTAAAATGTCAAAACGAAAGACGTTTGCCGGAGAAAGCGGAGCTGTGAATATATCGGCACCCATCATTATAAAATGACAGTCAGTAACAGCAGGGACGGGGGGTTCCCATTCTTCATAGGCTTTCAAAGAAAGCCCCCTTGAACCGTCTGCCTCTACGATTGTTTTTTCGACAGGGCTTTCTGATACTATTTCAGCTATATCTTCGGTACTGTAGCCGGAAAGTTTTTCTCCTTTCCTCTCTTTTGCGGCAGTTATAACGGATGGGATACTGGTACATTCTTTCAATTCTTTGACAAGGGCATCAGGCCTGGAAATTATCTCAAAAGGACATTCGTCATTTTGAGGAGGGAATATCTTTGTGGTAGTAGTGAGCAGTGTAAAGGTGCTTTCTGCATAGTGTCTTCCCAGAGCAAACATTAAAGAAGTTTTGCCGCCGCCCCCTGTAATTGAGATAACTTTATATTTATCTATTCCCAGCCTGTCATTTACAGCCCGGATTATTTTCTCTTCAGTCAATATTCCCAACCATATCACTTCCCTTATTCACGCATAAATGATAGCAGAGAAAAACAGGATTTGAAAAATTATTTATCAATAAATTTTTTGAGCTTTGATTTTGATAATGCAGGATCAATTGTCATGATATTCAGGAAGGCATTATTAAATACGGAGAGATTTATGACGGCAATGTGTATTTGGGCAAGTTTTTACTTTTATACTAAGATGTATTTAAATTTTGTTAAAGTTTTTCATTGTAATATTGACAATTGATGGCTTTGATGATAATTTGCACAACAAATAATATATTGAAACCGAAGAAGTGGATATCAAACTGTTTCATGCGCCTACAGAGAGCGGGGTATGGTGAGAACCCTGCGGAAAGGCAGAGCAGCAAATGGACCACCGAGGGCGAGGTCAAAGGTGAAAGCTGAGTATCCGAGACGTATGCCGGCGTGAACGGCAGGGTGTGTGACTGCACATCCGTTTGAGCGGGTCCGGTTCGGATCAACTAAGGTGGTACCGCAGATGTAATATATCTGTCCTTTGAATTTTCAAGGGGCAGATATTTTTATTATAGAGTGCTGTATCGCGGGAAACACATGACAGAGTTGCAAGAGAAGAGAGCAGTTCAGACGAGAGAGGAATGGTAATTATGGAGCAGAGAAGAGAAGTAAAAGAGCAGAGAATTGTAACGGTTGAAAAGAAAGAGGGGCTTTCAATCTCAGATGTCCTCCTTGTAG
>JAQVPO010000088.1 GCA_028702015.1 Synergistaceae bacterium
TCCGTTCTCAGGACAGAAAATGTTACGATAAGATTCGGCGGGCTGACCGCTGTCGGCAACTTCAACATAGATATTGAAGAGGGAAGTATATCCAGCCTGATAGGTCCCAATGGAGCGGGAAAGACGACCTGTTTCAATATAATAACTGGTTTTTATACCCCAACCGAAGGAAAAATAATATTTATGGACAGCGATATTACCGGCATGAAGCCTCATGATGTCTGTAAGGCTGGAATATCGAGAACTTTCCAGAATATCAGGCTTTTTGCCGGAGGAACTGTCCTGCAGAATGTTATGACTGCATGCTGGGTGCGTCAGAAATCACCATGGTGGACAGCTCCTCTTATGCTCCCCGGTTTTATAAAAGAAGAGCGCGAAATAAGGGAAAAGTCAATGAACCTGCTTAGCGCAGTAGGCTTGGATCATCTTTCAAAAGAGATAGCGACAGGGCTTCCTTACGGGGCTCAAAGAAGGCTTGAGATTGCCAGAGCACTGGCGACAGAACCTAAGCTTCTTCTGCTTGACGAGCCAGCGGCAGGTATGAATCCTCAGGAAAGCCAGGAGCTGATGGATTTTATAAGGCAGATAAGAGATCAGTTCAGTCTGACTATTTTCCTGATAGAACATGATATGAAGGTAGTCATGGGAGTGTCCGAATGGATCAGGGTCCTTGACTACGGTCAGCTTATAGCTGAAGGCACCCCTGCTGAGATCAGGTCTAACAGTAAAGTTATAGAGGCGTACCTCGGAAAGGAGGCTCCCGTCTGTGCTGAAAATTGAAAATCTTGATGTTCGCTATGGAGGGATACATGCTATTCGCGGTATATCGCTTGAAGTCCCAGTCGGAAAGATCGTTACACTGATCGGAGCAAACGGTGCCGGAAAAAGCAGTATTCTGAGGTCTGTAGCCGGACTGGTCAAAAATAAAACAGGAAGTATTTCATGGAAAGGCAAAAATATACTTGGCCTTTTACCCGAAGAGATATTGATGTCCGGTGTTGCTTTATGTCCCGAAGGCCGGCGCATTTTCCCCCATCTCACAATTCTCGAAAATCTCAAGCTTGGCGGTTACTCACGCAAAGACAAGTCAGGACTTGAAGAATCTATAGAGAGAGCATTTAAGCTCTTCCCGAGACTTAAAGAGAGGGCGTGGCAGAAGGGCGGGACTCTTTCCGGAGGAGAACAGCAGATGCTTGCGCTTGCAAGAGCGCTGATGAGTGACCCTGAACTGATAATGATGGACGAACCCTCGCTTGGGCTTGCTCCGATATTAGTTCAGGAGGTCTTTGAAATCATTTTGGAGATAAACAGAGAGGGCAAAACGATACTTCTTGTTGAACAGAACGCATTTGGTGCGTTAAGTGTTGCAGACTATGCATATGTCCTGGAGGTCGGATCGATCAAACTGGAGGGAACTGGCAGAGAATTGCTTAAAGACAGACGTGTCATAGATGCCTACTTGGGAGGATAATGAGATAACAGTGATCCGGACATGGAACCGCTGATATGACATTCCCGCTGCAGTTGCTATGCAGCGGGAATCTTGTTTGAGATAAAATTATTACAGTAAGGGTAAAATTTTTAACGAAATAATTATTTATCTGCCTTAAGCAGTCTTCAAAACAGTATTTCAGCTGTGCTGTCAAAACCGCATGTTGTAGTATAAAATGTAACCGTATAAGCCCAAAACACAATATTCCTAAAGCGGAGGAAAATATGAAAACACCTTCTGCAATGAATCTTCCAAATCTGCTAAGCATATCCCGAGTTTTTCTTGTGCCCGTGGTTATGGTCTTTCTTACATTGCGCACTCAGTTTGGTTTTATTGAGGGAGTCAATATAGGTGACCTTATCGCAGGGCTTGTCTTTATAGTCGCCTCTTTAACAGATGCGGCTGATGGCTACATTGCCAGAAAGAGAGGTATAGTAACAAACTTGGGAAAGTTTATAGATCCTCTGGCGGACAAGATAATGGTCGTTGCGGTGCTTGTGGCGCTCGTGGATCTGCACCGGGTGCCGGCGTGGATGGTAGTAGTAATAATATCCAGGGAGTTTATTGTCACAGGACTGAGGATGATAGCAGCCTCTGAAGGAATCGTTATAGCTGCATCCAAAGGCGGTAAACTTAAAACTGTGAGCCAGATCCTGGGAATAATACTTCTGATATTCAATCTCCCGGGGGGGCTTGCGGTAATGTGGGTCGCTATGGCGCTTACGATATGGTCAGGCGGGGATTACCTGGTTAAATGCATCGATCTTCTTGATTAAACATACCCTAAATTTTTACGCAAACAGACAAATATGAGGAAGCTGTTCATGTTGCCTGCCCATAGGAAGAGGAGGAAATTATTATGAAGGATGATCTTTTTAGAACTATTGAGAAATTTGAACCTCAGATGATCTCGCTTTTGTCGGACCTTGTGGCGATACCTGCTATAAGCCCGCTTGGCGGGGGGAACGGAGAGTACAGAAAAGCAAAATATCTTTCAGTGAGACTGGAAGAAATGGGGTTCGGCAAAGCTGAAATATACAGTTCGCAGGATCCTAAGGCTGAAGAGGGAATTCGGCCTAATCTGATCGTAAGGATACCGGGAAAAACTTCTAAACGTCTCTGGATCGTTTCACACATGGACGTTGTGCCGGAGGGGGATATCAGCCTTTGGGATACAGATCCCTTCAAGGCTGTTGTAAAGGGAAGAAGAATTTACGGGCGGGGATCAAGCGATAACTGCCAGGAACTGGTCTCTTCTCTTTACGCTGCTGCTGCCCTGAGGGAAAATGGCCTTGAACCTGAATATAACGTTTGCCTATGCTTTGTGGCAGATGAAGAAGTTGGCAGTGTTCACGGGATACAGCATCTTATCAGAGAGGGTCTTTTCAGCCCGGAGGACCTGGTAATAGTACCTGACGGAGGCAATGAAAAGGGAGATTTTATTGAAATAGCTGAAAAGAGTATATGCTGGATAGAGTTCACAGTAGATGGGAAACAGGTCCATGCGAGCAGGCCTGAGCTTGGCAGCAATGCGTGCAGGGCGGCCAACGAATTTTCTTGTGCGATTGATACGGCGCTCCACAATGCCTTTCCTGACGAAGACAAGATTTTTGAGCCTCCTGTTTCCACTTTCGAACCCACAAAGCGCAATGCTAATGTCCCGAATGTAAATACAGTGCCGGGCCGGGATGTTTTCTGTTTCGACTGCAGAGTGCTTCCCCATATTCCTTTGGAAGAAGTCCTGAAAGTAATTGATGCAGAGAAGAGGAAAATACAGGAAAGAAGAAATGTAAAAATTACATACGAATTTCTACAGAAGGAGCAGGCCCCTGCCCAGACACCTTCTGATGCTCCGGTAGTTGAAATCCTCAAAGAAGCTATCAGGGATGTTTATGGTTCTGAACCGCATGTCGGCGGAGTAGGCGGCGGGACATGCGCCAAATATTTCAGAGACGAAGGGATCCCCGCTGTAGTATGGTGTCAGGAGGCCGATGTGGCTCATATGCCAAATGAATATGCTGAGATAGACCACATGGTCAACGAAGCAAAAGTTTTTGCCTCTATGATGCTTAGGAAAAACTGAACAATATTGAAATACGGAGCAGTCTCTGAGAGAGCCGGCAGTTTACATGATGCCGGCTCAGTTTTTTGAATCCATCTATAAGTCATATTACTTTGACTGCAATATGCATAAAAGGATATAATCAGCCGATGGAGAAAGATCTTACCATTAAAGAATTGTTTCATGTTTTTGAGAGGTGGAGTTTCTATGGGACTGTTTAGCGGTGTCATAAAGGCACTGGGATTGGATCCTAATGACAGAGCGATCGCCCGTTATGAGGAAAAAGCTTCAATAATAGATTCCTTCGAACCGCAGATAAAAGATCTTACAGATGAAGAACTTGCCCAGTCGGCATCATTTTTCAAATCACGACTTGAAAACGGAGAGACACTGGATGATATGCTTCCTGAAGTTTTTGCAAGAGTAAGGGAAGTTTCTGTACGTACACTCGGGCTTCGTCATTTTAAAGAACAGCTGATGGGAGGAATGGCGCTCCACGAAGGCAAAATAGCTGAAATGAAGACAGGAGAAGGAAAGACTCTTGTTGCTACTCTTGCAGTAGCTTTAAATGCGATCGCCGGCCAGGGAGTACATGTGATAACTGTCAACGACTATCTTGCAGCGCGTGATGCCGAATGGATGGGACCTGTATACAGAGGCATGGGGCTTACTGTCGGAGTGATATCTCCTTTTATGGATCAGGAAGCACGCTTCTCTGCCTACCGTAAGGATATAACCTATGGCACAAACAGTGAATTCGGATTTGATTATCTCAGAGACAACATGGCGATACAGAAAGAACAGCAGGTACAAAGAGGTCATTTTTATTGCATAGTTGACGAAGTTGACTCAATACTTATAGATGAGGCAAGAACGCCTTTGATAATTTCAGGACCGTCGGAAGATGACACTGAGCCTTACAGAATCGCGGACAGCGTAGCAAGAGAGCTCATAAGAAACACCGATTTTGAGGTTGAAGAAAAAGAGCGTAATCTTGCTCTCACGGAGGCTGGAATAGCAAAAGCAGAAAGATTGATGAAACTTCCCAACCTTTTCACTGATTTTTCCAACTCTTCGCTCTCGCACAAAATAGTCCAATCCCTTAAAGCTCATCATCTTTTCCAGAGGGATGTCCATTATGTAGTCAAGGACGGAGAAATAGTCATAGTTGACGAGTTTACTGGCAGGCTTATGTTCGGGCGCAGATATTCAGACGGTCTTCATCAGGCTATTGAAGCCAAGGAACGCGTAAAGGTCGGCAGGGAGAATCAGACTCTTGCTACGATCACACTGCAGAACTACTTCAGGATGTATCAGAAGCTTGCCGGTATGACAGGCACTGCGCTGACAGAAGCGGAAGAGTTCAAGGAAATATACGGGCTGGAAGTCATCATAGTGCCTACGCATATGCCAATGATAAGACAGGACCACCATGACGCCATATACAGGACAGTACAGGAAAAATACAATGCTGCTGCCAACGAGGTATATGAAGCATATGAAAAGGGCCAGCCTGTCCTTGTCGGTACGACCTCTATAGAAAACTCAGAAAAGGTCAGCAGACTGCTCCGCGCTAGAAAGATCCCCCATAATGTTCTTAATGCCAAAGTCCATGACAAGGAAGCTTCAATAGTTGCACAGGCAGGACGTTTAAAGGCAGTTACCGTTGCGACAAATATGGCCGGCCGCGGAACAGACATCGTTCTCGGAGGCAACGCTGAACTGATGGCCCGTGATGAAATGCAGAAAAAAGGCCTGGATATCAGGGAAAACGGCCAGGAATATAAAATAATTCTGGATGAATTTAAAAAAATATGCGCAGAAGAGCATGAAGAGGTTATAAAGGCGGGAGGTCTTCGTATAATAGGTACTGAACGCCATGAATCAAGACGCATAGACAACCAGCTGAGAGGCCGTTCCGGAAGGCAGGGCGACCCTGGAGAGAGCCGGTTTTATATCGCACTTGAAGATGATCTGATCCGTCTCTTTGGCGGGGACAGAGTTCAGGGGATTATGGAAAAGCTTGGTATGGAAGAAGGGGAATGCATTGAACATACCCTGCTTTCAAAAGCTATCGAAAACGCTCAGAAAAAAGTTGAAGAAATGCACTTTGATATCAGAAAGCAGCTTCTTGCCTACGATAACGTCATGAACCAGCAGCGCGAAGCTATGTACAAGGAAAGAAGCGAGATACTGAACGATGAGGATATCGCTTCAAGGATGCTGGGAGTCCTGGAAGACACCGCTCAGGCTCTTCTAGATAAAATTTTTGAAAATAATGACAGTGGAGAACCTGATATACAG
>JAQVPO010000089.1 GCA_028702015.1 Synergistaceae bacterium
GATATCCCAGTCCAGTGTATCAGGAATTTGTTCTGCTACAGGAAACTTTTTAATATTTGTATCCCACCCATGCCATCGGCGCGGGTTGTTCATGTGTGCCGTGATAGCTGTTACATCTTTAATGATCCCGGCTTCTTTCCACGCCTTAAACTGGAAGTAGTTAGCTTCTGAGTGCCCCTGATTACCCATCTGTGTAACAACGTTGGGATACTTCTTTGCAGCTTTTATCAGGAGCTCTGTCTCATGGAAAGTACGAGCAAGCGGTTTTTCTACATACACATGCTTGCCCTCGGCCATTGACATCATTACTGCTGGGAAATGGGCAAAATCGGGTGTAGCAATAGCAACCGCCTCAATCTCGTTTCCCATTTTATCAAACATTTCCCTAAAATCTTTGAATCTCTTTGCATTAGGATACTTGGCCAATGCTTTTTTTGTATGTTCGGCTCCCATGTCAACATCACACAGAGCCACCACGTTAGTAAGCCCGGTTTTAGCGAAATCATTCATGATTTCACATCCCCTGTTTCCGATACCAATATGTGCCAAATTCACTTTTCTATTGGCACCTGCTATTCTGCTGTAACTTGCAGCGCTGGTTTTTGTCGCAAAACCACCCACCGCCAATCCGGCAGAAGCCAATGCTGCATTCTTAATGAATTCTCTTCTTGTTGTCATAAGTGTAATTTATAGCGTCAATTTATGTATCATCAATAGATTATATCATCTCCTGCAAAAGAACCAGTTTCTTTCTGTTATCTGTAACATAATCGTCTCAATAAATACAAAAAACATCAAAATATTCACTTGCAATGCTTAATTAACATAGTAGATTTTACATTACTACTGATTCAGTTTTTCTTCCAGTAATTTCATAAAATATCCACCCACGACCGATCGGGCTTTAAAATTCATTCGTTCCGCTGTAACCGTATCATGCCAATCGCTTATAGGTACTCGTGAAAAGGTTTCATTGGCATATCTATAGATTGGAGTAATCAATGCTTCAAAATCCCGTCTTTCTCCGGTAAGTGTTGCGGTCCACATGATCCAGTCTGATTTGGTATAGGTAGCCCGATGATCCAATGGCAGACCATACTTATTTTGTTGAGTAAGGTAATAATCCATCTCTTTGCGGGCAATTTCAGGATCAAATACTTTGAATCCCAAAAGTCTATCCCATACCAAATTGTATTTCTGACTCCAGGTACCAGATCGATCGAATGTTAATTTATAATGATTGCCGTCGCATGCCATCTTCTCCCACTCTATAGCCATTTCACGTGCAATTCCCAGGTACTTATCAGCAGTATCAGGTTTACCCAACATCGAAGCCAGTTTTCCGTAAGACGCAATTCCCATGATCGCCTTAATGGAAAGATTCGCGTTATGAGCAAAGTGTCCGGAAAAGTCATCGGTACAAAGTTGGTTATCGGGATCCAATCCCTTTTCTATCAGATAATCGACCCAAATGGTAAGCACCTCCCAATGCTTTGCGGCATAATTGGCATTTCCTTCTATTGCGGCAATAGCGGCTGATAGGATTAGCATATTTCCTGATTCTTCTATCGGCATATCTCCACCATAAGTCTGTCCGTTGGCAATCGGATAGGTACCTACATCATGTGCTGCAAAAGGCTTTGTCCACTTTCCGCTCTCGCTGTAGTAGAAAATATGATTCATCATTCCTTTCACCAAATCAGGGTTATAGATCAGGAATAAGGGAGAGGAAGGATAGGTTATATCCACCGTACCAATAGAGCCGTTACTATTATTCTCTTTTGACAGGAAAAGTAGTGTCCCATTTTCATCTTTTACTAACTTGTGAGCAGAGATAGCCTGTCGGTAGGCCAGTGCAACCAATTCAGCATACTTTTTTCCTCCAACTCGTTCGGCATCAGCCATCATGCTCCGATTAAAGTCATGGCAACGGTCCATAATTGATGCGTATTCTGTTTCAGCACTTTCAAACGCCTGGAAAATATCTACAGTACCGTCATTAGTCCAGTAACCTTTTAGATTTTTATCAAAATATTGCACAGAGTAGATATCATCATAGCCCAGCATTATAAAGCCAGCTTTCTTCTCCGATGCCACCTCACCCAAGTCACGGCTGTAAGCAAGAACCGTCATCTTCTTAACCATATTTCCCGACAGTTTTTCCGGCGATATTTCGGAAATGCGTCCTTCTGCCAGAAATTCTTCCTTTGGTTCCCAATAACTGGCAAAATCCAGAGCTGCACCATCATTGGCTGCACCGGTCAGATAAAAATAACCCCAGTCGATGCGCACATCATCCCCTCTCTTCTGGAGCATGGGTTGTTCAATGGTACCTGTTTTAAGAAAAAATCTACCTCCCTTTTCAATCTTCTCGAATGTGACCGACTGGCTATCATCGTGGACTGCCCACTGGGGTGTTGCTTCAAAATAGATCTGTACATCGTGTGATGCAGCCTCTTTCGATCTTACCTGATATGAAATATAGCTTACCGGCTGCGAAACGAGTGTCAGATCGTTTAACAATAAGGGAGTGGTAAAAATTATATCCAGTTCCACCGGTCCACAATCAAATGTGTAAACGGTCTGCGTAGGCAGTAAACTAACCGATTTTTGTTGGGCTGTACGATTGAATGATGCCCTATCGGGTTCTCTCTCATACAATCCAAAATCTACGTATCCTCCACCTGTTCTATTATGGCAATGGACGGTAATGATATTTTCTCCTCCTTTAAGGGTGGATTTTACTTCATAGGAAAGTTCTTCCAACACGTTGTATTTCCAGGAATAATCGGTTCCTACAACCTGAATCCCATTGATGTAGAGTTCGAAAATATCATCATGAGAATAATGCAGATAGATGGTTTTATCACCCAGATCCTCTTCCAGGTTGAAAGTACGCCTCACCCAAATATCCTTCGTTTCCCAAAGCGTAGAGAGATGAGGCTCATTGTGTGTACCGAAAGCTGATTTTCCTATTTGCCATGCTGTATCATCGAATGTAAGGCTTTTCCATCTGTCCCCCTCCGGCTTGTTAAAAGTAAATTTACCTACCCATTTTTCTTCACGGACTGTGGGAAGAATGGGGTTCAACGGTAATTCCTCTTTTCCCATAAATCTGTATACTTCGCCATCCACCCTTAAGAGTCCAAGTAACGGAAATTCTTTGTCGGTCCAATGTCGTGGCTGATCGTCATAGAGGTTATCGGCACACGACCATGCATTAAAATAGGGGTCTACCGTAACCAGCGGGTAAGCAGGTGCACGAAGTTCTGTGGTTAAGTCGGTAGGGATAGCTTTAACTTTGGATGTACTTTGCTGACATCCCGAGTAAAGGATAATTGAAAAAAAGAGTATGATCAAATAGTTTTTGTCCATATTATTAGAGCATTGTGCATATAGGCTAAGTAATTATGGTCTGTTATTTTTTGAAATGGTATCTCCTACGTGGGAGGGGCAACGGATCACCGGTCGCGATTTCCCACTTCAACAACTCTTCAAGCAATTTAATCTTGGTTTGGTAGCATCGTTCATCGTTGAAAAGATTCTTTAATTCAAAAGGGTCTTTCACAAGGTTATATAGCCAGCCATTTCCCTCCATGTCAAAAATAAGTTTCCAATTCCCTTTCAGCACCATCTTCGTGAATCCGCTCTGGGTCCAGCTATTCAATTCGTCGAAGTAATATTTATTATTCGAAATAGCTCCTTCTGCCAAATAATCCGTCCCATCCTCTTTTGTATAGAAATTCCCACCATAACCATGTTCCACATAGGCGCTCTCAAATTCTTCTTTTGGATATGATTTTCCCTGCAACAAAGGCCACAAACTCCGACCCTGTACGCCCAAAGGAACAGGCGCATCAATTATCTCACAAATAGTGGGAAAGATATCGGCGATAGAGACATGGGCGTCGTGAGGCTTCTTGCTCTCTTTTATACCCGGGCCAATCCATTGCATTGGGATACGTGTGGTTATCTCGTCCAAGCCGGCGCCTTTCTTCAATAGTCCGTAATCGCCCATGTAATCTCCATGATCAGAGATAAAAATAAAAATAGTATTATCATAGATTCCACTTGATTTCATATTGTCTACAAACCGACTGACCTGATCATCGATCATCCGCAACATTCCTAAGTAAATAGAACGCAATTCATTCAAGCGACGGTTATACCCGTCATGGCCGATACTCATCATCTCGGCAAGCGTTTCGTAACGTTCTCCTTTTTGCGCCCTATCTTCAGCAGATGTTTGCATAAGGGGTAATTTATCTTTGAACATGGAGAAATAGGGTTCGCAAACTTGATATGGATTATGAGGCTCTGCAAAGGACAGCCATAGCATAAAAGGCCTATCATCCACGTTATCGATCCATTCTATTGCCTCGTCCACCATACGGTAACTCGGCTGGCTCTCCACTCCACCCGGCGAAGGTTCGAAAGAGGCGTACAACTGTGTATCTTTTAAAAATTTATCGAATAAGTAACTCTTATCCGAATCAGAATTTTTCACTTTCCCAGCATGATTGTACTCGGTCCAATAGTCCAGCCTTTCAGCATTAAGATAAGTATGGTTCTTACCAATCAGTGCAGTTGTATATCCCTTTTCTTCGAGTACATGAAACATATCTTTTTCAAAGAAAGCATCCTGTTCATTTTGATTATTTCTGACATGAGTAGCTTTTGGATATCTTCCTGTCAATAAAGATGTACGCGCCGGTACACTCGCGGGACTGGTAGTATATGCTTTATCAAACCATGTTCCATGAGAAGCCAGTCTATCAAGAAATGGCATGGTATTTAAAGGGTATCCCTCTCGAGATAACAGATCGGCCCGTTGTTGATCGGTCATGATCAGCACAATATTGGGAGATGTCTTATCACCGGCCCGAGTCATTGAAAACGTCAGACAAGAACCTAAACAAAGAGGTATAAGCGTTGAATGTCTCATAATATTGAAATATGGCTCAAAATAACACCCTTTTATCTAAACAGGTTAAAACTAAAGTATCAATAAATAACAAAAATGTATTAATAACTTTTTAAAACTGTAAAAATGACCATCTAATGTAAAACAAAAAAAAACGACCGGAAATATCCGGTCGTGTAGTTATTATCTGTTGTTTCAACAATTATCCCAACTCCTTGTCAATGGTTCCTATCTTCTTTTCTATCAGCTTCAGTTCCGCTTTAATTTTCTCCATCTTTTGGTTCATGTCATCGATCAGATGATTTCCTTTTTTGGAGGAAACAGAGAGGAATCCGATGTTGTTTTCGTATGTCTGCAGTTCGCCTTTCATCCGTTCATATTGCCGCATCAGTTTTTCACGTTCACGCAGCAACTGGTTTTGAGCATTACCCGATTTGGCCATATCGGAAATGTTTGTTTTAAAGCTTTCCAGCTTCCGTTCGGCCTTATCAATATTGAGACGGTCGAATTGGGCCTCTGTGGCTTCATAAAAATCACGGTAAATGCGATCCTTCAGCTTATAGGGTACATGCCCGATGGCATACCATTCGTCCATCAGTTCATAAAGTTCAGTCAAAACCTCTTCTGCATCAAGAGAAGTATCGAGTTTTACAATGCTATCGACGATCGTTTTTTTGGCTTGCATATTTTTCGCTTCTTCGTCGTATTGCGAAGAGGTATGAATCTTTTTCTGCTCGAAAAAGTAATCGCAGGCGCTGATAAACCGTTTCCAGATGCTATCCACATACTTATGCGGAACAATGCCGATATTTTTCCATTCTTTCTGGATATCGATCATTTCGCGGGTTGAGTTTTTCCAGTCCTGGCTATCTTTGAGTG
>JAQVPO010000090.1 GCA_028702015.1 Synergistaceae bacterium
GTTCTTTTTTCGATAGCCCTTCTGCAGTCATCTACAGTTGTGCAGCAGTCAAAATCTGAAGTGGGTATGCCATGTTTTTTCATAAACATTTTTGAAAAAACCTTGCTCCCTTCAAGCTGTGCACCAAGCTTTCCCGGTCCCATCACAAGAATGCCGTTTTCTCTCAATTTGTCTGCTGTCCCTGCTACAAGCGGAGCCTCCGGGCCTATGAATACCATTTCGATGCCAAGTCCTTTGCACAGATCCAGCATCTGGACCGGGTCAGAAGGGTTTCCCGCGTGGCATGAGGCAAGCTCTGATATACCTGGATTGCCGGGACAGCAGTGAAGAGCGGTTACAATTTTTGACTTTGAAAACGCATGGACTACCGAATGTTCGCGTCCGCCGCCTCCAAGAACCATTACCTTCATGGCAGTTTTCTCCTAATGCCTGAACGTACGGCTTCCGCCGATGAACATGCTAATTCCAAGTTCTTCAGCTCTTTTGACGACTTCTTCATCTTTGATCGATCCGCCTGGCTGTATAACAGCTGCGACTCCCTCTTTCGCGGCCAGTTCTATGGTATCCGGGAATGGGAAGAATGCATCTGAAGCAAGGACTGCACCCTTTGCTTTTTCACAGGCCAGCCTTAAGGCGTACTCTGCCGCATCGACTCTGTTTGTAAAGCCTCCTCCTATGCCTACAGCAGCCCCATCCTTTACCAGAACGATTGCGTTGCTCTTTGTGATGGCAGCTGTCTTCCATGCAAAGATCAAATCATCCCATAGATCAGATCTTTCTTTTCCTGCCCATCTGCCTTCCTTTATCTCCGGAAGGCGGGGCAGCATGTCCTCCTGCACAAGATAACCGCAGCGGTTGCCTGTTATCTGCAGTTTAGGAGCATATCCCGGTCTTATTGTGAGGACGCGCAGATTGGGTTTCTTTTCTTTGAAATATTCGACCACGCCTTCCTCATATGAAGGCGCTGCTACTATTTCGAAGAATGTCTCCGTTATAGCCTTTGCAGTGTCCATATCAACGCATCTAGTCATTCCTATTATGCCTCCGAATGCAGAGACAGGATCACACTCAAGAGCTTTTCTGAAAGCCTCCAGCGGGGTCCTGCCCTGGGCAGTCCCGCACGGTGTGGTGTGTTTTACTATCGTGCAGGCGCAGAGGTCCTGAAATACTGAACAGCCGCGCAGAAGAGTGTCCAGGTCGAGAAGGTTATTGTATGAAAGTTCCTTTCCCGAGTGCTGCTCGAATGGCTGCTTCTCAAGAGGCGGGAGAAAGAGTGCCGCTTTCTGGTGCGGGTTCTCGCCATATCTCAGATCCTGGACCTTGCGGAGCGAAATGATCTTGTCATCTCCGGTCTCTTCTTCGGCACCAATCTCTGAGCAGAGGCCTTTGTATATAGTTGCGTCGTATGACGATGTCAGGCGGAAAGCCTTGAGAGCAAGCTTCTGTTTGAATTCAAGAGTTAATTCCTGCTTTTTCTCGAGTTCTTCAAGTACGCAGCCGTAATCCGCTGTATCAGTCACGACTGCAACGTGGTAATAATTTTTGGCTGCTGCCCTGATTAGGGAGACTCCCCCGATGTCGATCTTTTCAATAAGATGGTCTAGATCTGCGCCTTTAAGGGCTGTTTCTTCAAATGGATAAAGGGTGCATACGACTACGTCTATGAGCGGAATTGAAAACTTCTTCCTGTCCTCGTCATCCTGAGCGAATCCCCGTCTTGCAAGGATACCCCCCATAATGGTCGGATGCAGAGTTTTGACCCTGCCTCCGAGAATTGCTGGAAGTCCGGTCATATCAACTACTTCTGTGACTTTTATCCCGCCCTCTTCGAGATGTTTGGCAGTTCCTGAACTTGAGACTATTTCGTATCCGTGTGCAGCAAGTCCCTTTGCCAGTTCAAGGACTCCAGTCTTGTCCCAGACAGATATAAGCGCTTTTCTGGTTTCCATAGTTATTATTCCTCCCGCTCTTCGATAGATATCGGATTTTCTAAAAAATGCTTTATCAGAGTCTCTTTGTATATTCTGTGCTCGACCCGATGTATTCTCTCTTCAAGAGTTTCCAGCGTATCATCTGGAAGTATTTCAATTTCTTCCTGGGCGAGTATCCTGCCATGGTCGACTTCCTCATCTACTATGTGCACGGTGACACCAGTATGGTCTGCTCTTGCCTCCCATGCGTCACGTATACCGTGAGCACCGGGGAATAAAGGCAGCATTGCCGGATGGATATTTATTATTTTTTCGGGGAATCTTCTGACAAAATCAGGAGAAAGGATCTTCATGAAGCCAGCAAGTATTATCCAGTCTGTCTTTGTCTCCTCTATCGCACTTGCGATAGCTTCTTCTGCAGCCTTCCTTCCGTCTCGTTTATAAAAAAAGACTCTGGTCGGGGCTCCAAGGGCTGCTGCTGTCTCAAGTCCTTTTGCATTGATATTGTCACTTCCCACGAAGGAGATATCAGCAGGCAGTTCTGATTCAAGGCAGGCTTTGAGGATTACCTCCATATTGGAGCCTTTTCCGGAAATAAGGATCGCTATGCGCGGGAGGTACACTTTATTATCCTTCCTATCCTAATAGCTTTTTCCCCGCAGACAGAGAGAGCCTTCTCAATCAGCTGGGCTTTATCAGGGCTTGCTATAAATACGAATCCGATCCCCAGGTTGAATACTTTTCTCATCTCATATTCCTCTATCCCGGCGCTCTGTATAAGATCAAAAATTTTAGGACGTTCCCACGATCTGAAATTTATTTCGATATCCAGTCCTTTGGGTATGATCCTGATGATGTTTCCATACATACCGCCGCCTGTGATGTGGGCCATGCCGCGTACAGCGCCGGTCTCTACAGCTGCGAGAGCTGGCTTTACATATAATTTCGTGGCTCTCATAACGGCTTCTGCAAGTTTTTCGTCCCAGCCTTCAGGAATAGCATTAAGTTCTATATTAAGTCCGTCTTTGCCGAGTGCCTTTCTTACAAGGCTGTATCCGTTGCTGTGGACACCTGAACTGCTGAGTCCGAGGATGATGTCGCCGTCTTTAATATTGCTTCCGTCGATTATTTTGTCCTCGTCGATCAGGCCGACAGCAAATCCAGCAAGGTCAAAGCCATCTTTGCCGTAAACATCCGGCATCTCTGCTGTTTCGCCTCCGAGCAGAGCACACATGCTTTCGCTGCACGCGTCAAGGATACCGTCAAGTATATCTTTAAAAATACCGACATTCAGTTTCCCGCATGAAGCGTAATCAAGAAAAAAGAGAGGCTTTGCACCTCCGGTTACGAGATCGTTTACGTTCATAGCGACAAGGTCCTGCCCAAGTCCGCGATAGATACCGGTTTCCTTTGCGAGTTCAAGTTTTGTGCCGACTCCGTCGCAGCATGCGGCTATGCATTTACCTCCGCCGATCCTGTAAAGGCCGGCAAACCCCCCGACTCCGCCGACGCAGTTAGGATCCTTAGGACGTTTCTTCAGCATTCCTTTGATCGTTTCGACCCATAGATCGCCGGCTTCGATGCTTACTCCTGCCTTTTCGTAAGTAAGGTTTTTATCCAAGATCACGCACCTGCTTTCAAATCTTTTTCATCAAGATATTTTCCGGTGAAACAGGCAGTGCATATATGATCCTCCGGCAGCCCTATCGCTGCTGTAAGATTTTCTTCACTTAGGTATTCAAGAGAATCTACCCCTACTTTTTCGCGCAGTTCAGGAAGTGTCATGCGTACTGCGGCAAGGCTCTCTTCTTTTCTGGTGTCTATGCCGTATCTGCAGGGATGGAGGACTGGAGGCGATGCTATCCTCATATGTACCTCGGATGCTCCTGATTCTCTTATCATTGATACGACTCTTTCTGCAGTTGTGCCTCTTACGATCGAATCGTCAATTATGACTGCCTTTTTCTTGTCAAAAACTTCAGATATCGGATTCAGTTTGATTTTAACGCCCAGGTCTCGGACTTTCTGTGTCGGCTGTATAAAAGTCCTTCCGACGTATCGGTTTCTTACGACTCCCATTTCAAGCGGTATGCCGGATCTTTCGGCATACCCAAGTGCAGCGATAGTCCCGCTGTCAGGCATGCCTGCTGTGATCTCAGCGTTAGGGCACGGAGCCTGTTCTGCTAAAAGCCTGCCCATCTCTTTTCGTGTCTCATATACAGATCTTCCGTCTATTATGCTGTCTGGTCTGGCTGTGTAGACATATTCGAATGAGCATCTCATGCCCCGTGGACACTCATGACGTATTTTCAGACTTCTCATTCCTCTTTCATCGATCACGATCATCTCGCCCGGCTCAACGTCACGGATAAGCTTTGCGCCTACGATATCCAGCGCGCACGATTCTGACGCGGCATAGTAATCCTCGTCTTTTTTGCCTATTACCAGCGGTTTGAACCCCCATGGGTCACGTGCCGCCACCAAGGCGCCGTTGAGGAGCACTATGACGGCATATGAGCCTTTGACCTTATGAAGAGAATCTATCAGCGCATCCAGAGGCTGCATATGCGATTTGTGAGCCATAAGATGGATTATTGCCTCAGAATCTGTTGAAGACTGGAAAATAGCTCCCTGTTTCTCAAGCTGAGCGGTCAGTTCTTTCAGATTGGTTATCATTCCGTCATGTGAAACGGCAACAGCTCCTCTTGCATAGTTTGCCCCTATTGGCAGGACATTATGCAGCTGGGATCCGGGAAGCGGTGTGTAACGCACATGCCCGATAGCACATGAGGCATTTTTTTGAGTCAGGCACTTCTGTTCTATCGCATTATGAAGAAGTCCCATTCCCTTTGCTGTCACGATGCGTCCGCAGTCGCTCCAGGCTATCCCGGCACATTCCTGCCCTCTGTGCTGGAGTGCGTATAGTCCGAGGTATACCTCCTCTAAGACCGGTTTTCCTTTTTTGCTGTATGCACCAAATATCCCGCTCATTTTTTACGCGGAGATCCTCTTCCAGATCTCTTCGTATGCGCCGAGAACGTTTCCAAGGTCTTTGCGGAAGCGGTCCTTATCCAGACGGTCTCCTGTAGAGCTGTCCCAGAACCTGCATGTGTCGGGTGAAATCTCATCTGCAAGCATCAGGTTTCCCTTTGAGTCTTTTCCAAATTCAAGCTTGAAGTCGACAAGTACGATACCTTTTTCTGCAAAATAGTCTTTAAGCACGGAGTTTACTTTAAGGGAGATCTCCTTGATTTTTGCTATCTCTTCCTCTGTAGCCCATCCGAAAAGAATTGCATGATCCTCAAGGATAATGGGATCACCCAGTTCATCTTTTTTGTAGCAGAACTCCACGAGAGGGCGGGCAAGAGTCATTCCTTCCTTTACTCCAAGTCTCTTGCAAAGAGATCCTGTAGTGATGTTCCTGACGATGACTTCAAGCGGTACTATGGAAACTCTTCTTACTACCTGATGGACATCGTCTACCTGTTTAACGAAATGCGAATCTATTCCTTTTGACTTGAGATATTCGAAAAGCTTTGAGCTTATCTTGTTGTTGAGCTGGCCCTTTCCGCTCATGGTTGCCTTCTTTTCTCCGTTGAAAGCAGTGAAACTGTCCTTATATTCCACTATGACAAGATCTGGGTCATCTGTGGTATAGAGCCTTTTTGCCTTGCCTTCGTATATGAAATCTTTTTTATTCAATTCCATCTTGAACACCTCCGAAAATTTTATGTGCAATATTTTGTTTTGCCTTTATTACAGCTGCTGTTCTTTCTATTCAGTGTGCGGAAATTTGCTCAGACCTCCATAAGATCAGAGTAATCTTCATTTTCAAGATATCCTCC
>JAQVPO010000091.1 GCA_028702015.1 Synergistaceae bacterium
AAGCCACTAGTGATAGCGGCAATAAGGAGGGTAGGATATTTAAGTCTATCATCACAAACTAAGTCAAGCATTCTTTAAATCTGATCTAACTGGATTACAGTTATACGAATGGCCATACGGACAGCCGGGTCAAATGCCGAACTAGCGATTGTGATATCGTGTTGATGAGCAGCAGCTCAAATTTTGTTGCGGAGACCTCCGCGAAATTGTGTTCATAAGTTTAGAGTACTTGTGAATGGTCGACATGAGCAGTAAAAGTATTTATTACTGTATAGGCTCAAATAAACTACCAATATTTGTATAATACATCAATCAAATTAAAGTAGAGATCATGTATCAAGTACAACTATTCTGTCCTTTCGATTTAGGAAGACAGGTGGTTGTTTTTTAATTTAAGGGGTTATTAAAAAATCCCTTGCCAGGATGAACACTCGTGCGGAGGCCATTTTCAGAAAGGAGCCTGAAATGGCCGAGAAAATTAAACTGTATGGCTTTAACAATCTTACAAAAACACTTAGCTTCAACATTTATGATGTATGCTACGCAAAGACCGAAAGAGAAAAGAATGAATATGTGGCATATATCGACGAACAGTACAATGCAGAGCGTCTCACCAATATACTTTGCGATGTTACCGACATGATCGGTGCGCATGTCCTGAACATTTCCAAACAGAACTATGATCCGCAGGGAGCAAGCGTTACCATTCTGATCTCCGAAATGCCTATGCCGCCGGAGACACTTGATTCCTCCTGCAACAGAGGTCTGGACATACTGTCGAAGCGCGAAACGGTCTGCGGCCACCTGGACAAGAGCCACCTTACAGTCCATACCTATCCGGAGTTCCATCCCAATCAGGCAATATCAACTTTCCGAGTTGACATAGATGTATCTACCTGCGGTAAGATCTCACCCCTGAATGCCCTTGATTATCTTATAGGGAGCTTTGATTCTGATATCATTGCGATAGACTACCGGGTAAGGGGTTTCACACGGGAGATGGACGGCCGTAAATGCTACATCGACCATAAAATTGCCTCAATACAGGATTTTATCGATGCCAGGACGCTTCAGGACTATGATGCGCAGGATATCAATGTTTATCAGGCGAATATTTTCCATACGAAGATGCTTATAAAGGAACTTCATCTGCAGAATTATCTGTTTAATAATGATGTGCTTGAATTCACTCCAAAAGAGAGACTTGAGATAACAAACAAGCTTCACAAAGAGATGATAGAGATATACACGGGAATGAATATCTATGAATAGGCAGAATGAGACTCCGATCTATGATGCGCTGCAGGAATATATAAAAAACAGGATAGTCTCCTTTGATGTTCCTGGCCATAAACAGGGGAAGGGACACAAAGCCCTTGTCGACGCCTTTGGTCAGAAGTGTATCTCGATGGATCTCAATTCAAGCAAGCCTCTGGACAACCTGACCCACCCGACCGGTGTTATAAGGGATGCAGAGATCCTGGCAGCAGAAGCTTTCAGAGCAAGCCAGGCATTCTTTATAATAAACGGGACTACTGCAGCAGTCCAGAATATGATCTTTTCATGCTGCCGGCATAATGACAAGATCATCATGCCGAGAAATGTCCATAAGAGCGTAATAAACGCAATGGTCATCTGCGGAGCTGCTCCTGTCTATGTCAACCCCGGTATCGAACCGGAGCTTGGAATAAGTCTGGGGATGTCTGTAGACGATGTAAAAAAAGCTGTTTCGGAACATCCTGACGCAAAAGCTATATTTGTTAACACCCCCACGTACTACGGAGTCTGCAGCGATCTGAGGGAGATAGTAAAAATTGCCCATGAAGCAGGAATGCTGGCTCTTGTCGATGAGGCACACGGAACACACCTCTACTTCGGCGAAGACCTTCCCCTCTCAGCGATGGACGCCGGTGCCGACATGTCAGCAGTAAGCATACACAAAACAGGGGGCTCCCTTACTCAGAGTTCCATGCTGCTCTTAGGAGCAGGGGGCGATGCTGAGGCTGTAAGGCAGATAATAAATCTGACACAGACTACGAGCGGAAGTTATCTGCTCATGTCATCGCTTGATATTGCGAGAAAAAATCTCTTCCTCCACGGGAAAGAGATATTCGAAAGGGTCTGTTCTCTCAGCGAATATGCGAGGAAAGAGGTAAACAGGATCCCGGGCCTGAGAGCATTCGGAAAAGAGATAATCAACGGCGGTACGGTCTTTGATTTTGACAGTACCAAGCTTAGCATTCATACACGTGCGATGGGGCTTGCTGGAATAGAAGTATATGACATCCTTAGGGATGAATTCGGCATACAGATAGAATTTGGGGACATCGGCAATGTTCTGGCTATTATTTCGGTAGGGGACAGGGAACTCGAGATAGAGAGGCTTCTGGGTGCTCTTTCAGAGATACAGCGCCGCTTCAGCCGGGACCCGATGAACATGCTTGACCACGAATATATAAATCCGCAGGTGGCGATGACCCCTCAGCAGGCTTTCCATTCAAATAAAAAAAGCGTTCCTATAAAGGAAAGCCTTGGAATGATCAGCGGAGAGCTGGTAATGGCATACCCTCCCGGTATTCCGATCCTGGCGCCCGGCGAGAGGCTCACTGCCGAGATAATTGACTATATCCGTTACGCCAAGGAAAAGGGATGTGTCATGACAGGCACCAAGGACATGGAAATGAACAATATTGAGACAGTGGAGGAATAAAAAATGGAATACTGGTATACAGAAGAACACAGTCAGAACGTAAGATTTTCCATAAGGGTCGATAAGCAGCTCTATTCGGCTAGGAGCACATTTCAGCGCATAGACGTCTTTGAAGCGGAAGAATTCGGACGCTTTCTTACTCTTGACGGACTTATGATGCTTACTGAGAAGGATGAGTTTATATATCACGATATGATCGTACATGTGCCGATGGCATCGAACCCTGAAATAAAAAAGGTTCTGGTCATCGGTGCGGGTGACGGCGGGACAGTGCGTGAACTGACCAGATACAAGACAATTGAGAAGATAGATATGGTGGAGATAGACAAGATGGTCGTCGACGCGTGTCTTGAATTTATGCCGCAGACATCATCAAAACTATCTGATCCGAGGGTTACCATATACTATGAAGACGGACTTAAGTTCGTAAGGGACAAAGTAAATATGTATGACCTGATAATAGTTGACAGCACGGATCCCTTCGGCCCGGGAGAAGGGCTTTTTACAAAAGAGTTTTACGGCAACTGCTATAAGGCGCTCACTGAAGAGGGGATCCTTGTCAACCAGCATGAATGCCCTTACTATGAGAGCTATGCTATGTCCATGAAAAGAGCCCACAAGAGGATCAGAGAATTTTTCCCCATCACAAAGGTCTATCAGGCCCACATACCTACTTATCCGTCAGGCCACTGGCTTTTTGGCTTTGCCTCAAAGAAAAAGGATCCGATAAAGGATCTTGATGAAGAGAGATGGAACAGCCTTGGTATAAAGACAAAGTATTACAATACGGATCTGCATAAGGGCTGCTTTGCCATTCCTACCTATGTCAGGGAACTTCTTGATGAAGCGGATAAAGAATAACGCTCCGATGGTTTTTATGGGATGTGAAAGCAGTTATGACGAGGCTGATCTTGTCATATTCGGTGCTCCCTTTGACGGTACATGCAGTTACAGGCCAGGTTCAAGATTTGCCGGGTCCGCTGTTCGCAGCGAATCATATGGTATAGAAACATACTCTCCATATCTGGAAAAAGATCTTACGGATTTTTCAGTTTTTGATGCAGGAGAGCTGGACCTCCCCTTCGGCAATACCTGTGAAGTCCTTGAAAGAATTGAAGAGGCTGTATCAGAAATAGCTTCGGATGGCAAAATACCGCTGATGATCGGCGGAGAACATCTTGTAACGCTTGGCTCTGTCAGAGCTATTGCAAAAAAATATCCTGACCTTAATATAATACACTTTGACGCACATGCAGATCTGCGTGACGATTATCTCGGGGAAAAATTCTCACATGCGACTGTCATAAGGCGCTGTCATGAATTGATCAAAGGTAAAATATATCAGTTCGGTATCCGTTCGATGACGAGAGAGGAAGACCTCTGGGCAGGGGAGAACGTCGTCCAGTGTAAATATGACTTTAAAACGCTTAATGAAGCACTTTCCTGCCTCAGCGGGAAACCTATATATCTGACCATCGACCTTGACGTGCTGGATCCCTCAATATTCCCCGGCACAGGCACTCCTGAACCAGGCGGAGCATCTTTTACCGATCTTATCTCAGCAGTCCATAGAATAAGAGGACTTGATATTGTCGCCTGCGATGTCAACGAGCTTGCTCCTCATTATGACTCCAGCGGAGTTTCAACTGCTGTCGCATGCAAGGTCATCAGGGAGCTTATACTCTCGATTATTTAGGTTTCTTGTATGATCATATTTCGGCAATGATATGGTCCAAACCAGCCTGATCGGGAGAGTCTCTTTCATAAGGCTTGCCGCTCTCTCTGCGATGGGGCAGAATGGACCGAGAGAGCGAAACAGTATTGGCAGTGCTATTTACGTCTGCGGTATGAGGAAGGGTATTTTCAGATATTCTGTGGAGAAGATAGAGGACAAAGGAGGTTTTTTCTGTGCCTAAAATTGCCTCAAAAGCCAAAAGGCTGCGTATTTATATAGGCGAATCAGACCGTTGGAACCATAAGCCCACTTTTCAGGCTATTGTTGAAAAGGCGAAAGAACTTGACATGGCAGGAGCAAGCGTTTTTAGAGGCTTGATGGGCTACGGAGCCAACAGCAGGATCCATACTGCGTCTATAGTAGGTTTATCGGGAGATTTGCCTATATTGGTTGAACTGGTCGACAGCGAAGAGTATATCAATCGTTTATTGCCTTTCCTTGATGAAGTACTGAACGAAGGGGGCATGATCACGATCGATGATATCGAAGTAATAAGATACGGGATCAAACCGCCCAAACGATGATTTCATCCATTGAAGGGAAGTAAGAGTGGGGTGTGAATTGAATTGAAATTTATGGCAGTTGCGATTGGCGGCGCCTTGGGGGCCTGTGCACGCTATTTTGTTTCACAGTGGGCGGCAAGCAGGCTCGGAGCTGATTTTCCATATGGAACTCTGCTCGTTAATGTTGTCGGCTGTTTTCTTCTCGGCCTGTTTTTGACGCTTGCGACGGAACGCATCATTGTAAATCCATATTGGAGGCTGCTCGTTGCGGTAGGTTTTCTCGGAAGTCTCACAACGTTTTCTTCCTTCAGTTATGAAACGCTGCGGTTGCTTGATGCGGCAGGCTTACTGTCCGCGATCAGCAACGCGGCCCTCAATGTATGCGCCGGACTGCTTGCCGCTTGGGCCGGCATAGCGCTTTCAAGGGTTTTATAAGCCGGCGTCTAAACGGCAAAAAACAGGGCATGAGATCCGAAGCGGGCGATACAGCTGCTCTTGGAGGGATTCTCATGGCTGTCATTATGGCCGATCCTTATTTGCTTCAGTTTTATTGTTTTGTCTCCGAAAAAGCTGGCGCTGACTCTGTGCTCAGCTTGATTTTTACTCATACTTAACTGCAGCCCGGAGTTGCTTTTTCTAAGATCAGGACCTTCTGCATTCCTGATCCTCATTAAAATTTTATGCTGCCAAGGCTATTTCTCCAGTACTGCCATTACCCTTACAGGGCCTCCGTCCTGCTCTTTCAGAGATATGGGCAGTGCGGCCAGACAGAAAGGCCTGCCTCCTGCTTTTTACATATTTCTCAGGTTT
>JAQVPO010000092.1 GCA_028702015.1 Synergistaceae bacterium
AAGTGGGCGTGGAAGGGAGGATCCTTTAATGCATATTACCGATCCTGTCGCGGATATGCTCACACGCATTAGAAATGCGAACGTTGTCTATCATGAAATGGTGGACATGCCTCTTAGTAAGATGCGCGTAGAAATGGCGCGTATCCTCAAAGAGGAGGGTTATATCCGTAACTATAAGACGATCAATGACTCAAAACAGCCAATGCCTATACTCAGGCTTACTATGAACTATGGGCCGGCAAAGGAGCGAGTGATCCAGGGACTGCGCAGAATAAGCAAGCCAGGACGCCGCATTTATGTAGGCAAAGAAGAGCTTCCCAAAGTTATGGGCGGCCTCGGAATTGCAATGATATCAACATCAGCCGGACTTATGACCGATGCAGAAGCGCGCAAGCGCGGTCTGGGCGGCGAAGTTGTTTGCTATGTATGGTAATGGGGGTGGCATAGGTGTCTAGGATAGGACGTAAACCGATCCCGATTCCCAAGGGAGTGGAAGTCAAGGTCGAAGGCAGCCATGTCTCTGTAAAGGGTACCAAAGGCGCCCTGGAGATGGAAGTTATGCCCCAGATTAATGTTGTACAGGAAGATGGGCAGCTTCTGGTTACACGTGAGAGTGAAATTAAAGCGGTTCGTGCTGCTCATGGGATGACAAGAGCCATCCTGAATAACATGCTGACAGGTGTAAACAGTGGTTTTGAAAAGATCCTTGAAATCGTAGGAGTAGGATATCGTGCTCAGATGCAGGGAAAGAATCTTGTGCTGAACCTTGGTTTTTCCCATCCTGTAGAAGTAGTGCCTCCTGCAGGGATTGAGTTTGCATGTGAAAGCCCGATCAAAATAGTAATCCGCGGCGTAGACAAACAGCTTGTTGGTCAGGTCGCATCAAATATTCGCGAGTATCGTCCGCCTGAACCATATAAAGGTAAGGGTATCAGATACTCAGGTGAATATGTTATCCGTAAGGCCGGCAAAGCCGGCGCCAAGAAGTAAGGCGAGGTGAAGGACGTTGATCAGTAATCGCAGCCGTAATAAAATGCGGGAGCTCCGCCATCGTCGCCTCAGGAAACTTATCTCAGGCACTGTGGAGCGTCCCCGTCTTGCAGTATTCGGAAGCCTCAAGCATATCTATGCTCAGGTGATCGATGATGCAAAGGGAAGAACACTTGTGTCAGCTTCAACAATGGAGCAGACATTCAAGGAGACTAAGGGCACAGGAAACCAGGAAGCTGCAAAAGCAGTTGGCAAGCTGATCGCTGAACGTGCTCTGGCACAGGGAATCAGTGCTGTCGTTTTTGACCGCGGCGGACATGTCTATCATGGCAGAGTCAAAGCTCTGGCGGAAGCGGCACGCGAAGCCGGCCTGAAGTTCTAGGAGGAGGCAGAGAAACGTGGCGAAAGAGACACCTAATAATAAAACCTATAGCAGCAGAGGTCTTGAGCTTTCAGAACGCATCG
Organism: Synergistaceae bacterium; assembly: GCA_028702015.1. Lineage (GTDB taxonomy): Bacteria > Synergistota > Synergistia > Synergistales > Synergistaceae > Caenicola. Next base: position 1,456 of record JAQVPO010000092.1, read on the forward strand.
TCTCCATCAACAGAGTAAGCAAGGTCGTAAAGGGCGGAAAAAGATTCCGTTTCAGCGTTCTTGTTGTTGTTGGTGACGGCGTTAGCCAGGTTGGTCTTGGCATAGGAAAAGCTAAGGAAATTTCTGAGGCTATGCGCAAAGGTATTGAGCATGCAAAGAAGAACATGATAGACCTTAAGAAGGTTGGACATACTATTCCGCATCCTATAATAGGGAAGTTTGGAGCAGCAGAAGTCCTTCTTCGCCCTGCAGCACCGGGAACCGGCGTTATTGCCGGCGGAGCTGTGCGCGCGATAGTGGAACTCGGCGGAGTCAAAGACATACTTACTAAGGTTATCGGAAGAACTTCCAACCCGATCAATGTTTCCTATGCGACAATGTCTGCAGTAAAAAATCTGAGGACTCCTGAAGAGATCCGCAGACTGCGCGGCAAAGAGCGCAAGGAAGCGTAGGAGGTAGATTGACAATGGCTAAAGTAACCATTAAGTGGAAGAAAAGCACGATCGGTCGCCCTCCCCGTCAGGAGAGGATCATTAAAGCGCTTGGCTTTCACAGACTTAATGATACGGTCTGTCACGAGAATTCTCCGCAGATAATGGGAATGGTCAATTCGATCTCTCATCTGCTGGAATGGACTGTAGAGGAATAGGGAGGTACTGACATGAATCTTCATGAACTGTGTCCCGCAGAGGGATCACGTAAGAAGAAGAAGCGTCTCGGTCAGGGCCTGGGCAGCGGAAAAGGCAAAACCGCAGGCAAAGGGCATAAAGGACAGAAGGCAAGGGCTGGTGTGTCGATAAAGGCCAACTTTGAAGGCGGCCAGATGCCTCTTGCACGTCGTATCCCGAAACGCGGATTCAGCAATTTCCGTTTTGCCGTCAGATATGAAGTAGTCAACATCGCGGATCTAGAAGAGCGTTTTGATGCCGGATCTGAAGTTACAGCAGAGAGCCTTTATGCTCTCCGCCTCATTTCAGCTGCTGATAAACCTGTAAAGATCCTTGGTGTCGGTGAACTTTCAAAAAACCTAACAGTGCACGCTAACGCCTACAGCGCATCGGCTGCAGAGAAAATCAGAGCAGCCGGCGGAAAGGCCGAGGTGATTTAAGTGTTAGATTCCTTCCGGGATGCCTTCAGACTGCCGGACCTTAAGCGGCGGATATTTTTCACACTGGCCGCATTGTTCGTCTACAGACTTGGAGCACATATACCGACACCAGGTGTCGATGCTGCTGCTCTTGGGAAGCTTTTTGAGCAGGGCGGCGTTTTAGGTTTCCTGGACCTCTTTGCCGGAGGAGCACTCAGCAGATTCAGTATATTTGCGCTGGGTGTGACTCCCTACATTAATGCAAGCATTGTCATGCAGCTGCTGGCAGTTGTCGTGCCAAGCATTGAAAAGATGCAGAAAGAGGGAGAAGAGGGACGCAAGAAGGTAGTGCAGTATACACGCTACGGCACTATCGCATTTGCTCTTATTCAGGCAGTCGGAATGACGGGCTGGCTCAGGAATCTAGGTATATTTACAGGCAGCTGGATGGACATAGCCCTTGTTGCAGTCACCCTTACCACTGGTGCAGTGGCTGTTATGTGGCTAGGAGAAGTTATGTCGGATCATGGTATAGGAAACGGTATATCTCTTCTTATTTTTGCTGGTATCGTTGTAAGGATACCTGAAGCAATAATAAGAACCTTTACACTGGTAAGGCTTGGGGAAATGAATATACTGGTAGTGATTTTGGCAATTGCTATAATGGTTGCGGTAGTGGCAGGATGTGTAATGCTTCAGGAAGGCCAGCGGCGTCTTCCTGTGCAGTATGCTAAGCGTATGGTCGGCAACAAGATGTACGGGGGACAGAGCAGTTTTATCCCTCTGCGCGTGAATACGGCAGGGGTCATACCGATAATATTTGCATCTTCGGTACTTCTTTTCCCCTACACTATCGCTGGTCTTTTCCAGCATAGTTTTGCTCAGATAGTACAGAAAGCATTCAGCCCAAGCAGTCCTATTTATATGATCCTTTACGTTGCGATGATAATCTTTTTCTCGTTCTTCTATACGGCAGTGGTTTTTAAGCCGGAAGACATATCAACGAACATGAAGAAGAACGGCGGGTTTATCCTTGGTATACGCCCAGGCAGACCCACTACAGATTACATCGAAAAGGTAATGGGACGCATTACTCTCGGAGGCGCAGTTGCGCTTGCGATAGTTGCTGTTGTTCCTACAATGATGACAGGGCTTATGAACATTAACACTTTTTATTTTGGCGGAACAGCCGTAATAATCGTTGTTGGTGTTGCTCTTGATACAGTACATCAAATAGAAGGACAGCTAATTATGCGTCATTATGAAGGGATACTGAAGCGCCGCGGAGGTAAGACAGGCGGCCTTCTGAGATTGTAAATTCGGAGGTATGTAATGCGAATTATACTGATCGGTGCACCTGGTTCAGGAAAAGGAACTCAGGCTGAGAGCATCAGAGAAAAATATCCTATTGCGCACATATCAACGGGAGATATACTCAGGGCTAATGTTAAAGCTGATACCGAACTTGGCAGAAATGCAAAAGAATATATGGCATCGGGAAAACTTGTCCCTGATGAACTGATCGTAGCAATGATGGAGTCAAGGCTTAGGGAATCTGACTGTAAGGACGGATTTCTGCTGGATGGTTTTCCAAGGACAAAACCTCAGGCTGAGGCACTTGATTCAATTTTAGAAAAACTTGGCATCTCACTTGATGCAGTTATCCAGCTTGATGTGGATGATGAGATCGTTGTGCAGAGGCTTACCACAAGAAGAGTATGCAAATCTTGTGGCGAGATTTATAATACAGCCTTTAAACCGGCGAAGATCGAAGGGATCTGTGATAAGTGCGGCGGAGAAGTAATTCAGCGTAATGACGATAAAGAAAGCGTTATTCGCAACCGCCTTGCCGTCTTCCACGAACAGACAGCACCTTTGATTGATTATTACCGAAGCAAAGATATCCTTGCTTCAGTTGATGCAGCCGGTGGCAAGGATGTTGTTCTGAAGCTTCTTGAGAAAAGGAAGGGTGCAGGTAAATGATTACTTTCAAAAGTGATCGTGATCTTGCGAAAATGCGCCATGCCGGACGTATTGTTGCTGATATCCTCAGTCTTATGAAAGACATGGTCAGACCGGGTGTTGATACATATACTCTGGACCAGGCGGCTGAAGACCTTGTTTTAAAAGAGAATGCAAAGCCAGCGTTCAAAGGTTATAAAGTCCCTTGGGTATCGACGCCTTTTCCCGGTACTATATGTGCCTCTGTGAATGATGAGATAGTGCACGGGATACCTTCTAGGGAAAGAGTGCTTCAGGAGGGCGATATTATCAGCATTGACACAGGAGCATCTTACAACGGTTTTTTTGGTGATGCAGCATGTACCTTTGCGGTTGGTAAAATAAGTGAAGATCGGCAGCGGCTGCTCGATATCACTCTTGAATCACTGCACAGGGGAGTCAATGCGGTAAGAGTCGGTGCAACACTTGGAGATGTCGGTCATGCTGTAGAAAGTCTTGTAATTACTTCAGGCTTCGGTCTGGTGAGGGACTATGCTGGCCACGGTATAGGACGGAGACTTCACGAAGCTCCGCAGGTGCCTAATTACGGAAAGCCAGGCAACGGGATAACTTTAAAAGCCGGCATGACATTTTGTGTTGAACCCATGGTTATGTCAGGAGCAGAAGAAGTGAAAAACCTCTCTGACAAGTGGACTGTCGTTACAGCAGACGGCAGCGATGCTGCCCATTTTGAACACAGTCTCCTTGTGACTTCTGACGGGGTGGAGATACTGACTCCATGGGAGTAACCCCTGACTTACAGGGAGAGTGTCTGCAAACCGGCGATGTGGTCTCTGTGCGCCGAGGAAAGAACAAAGGAAAATTTTTCGTAGTGGTGGGAATTGAAAGTGAGACACGGATCTTCATAGCTGACGGCAGCAAATACTCAGTCGTGAAGCCTAAAAAAAAGAACGTGAAGCACCTTCAAAGGACACTAATGAATCTCGAAGATGTGGCTGGGCGTGTTGCTGGCGGGAAACCCCTGGACAACGGCTGGTTGGTACAGAAGGTTTCCGCGATTCTGGATAACAGCGACACATCTTGGAGACAGGGAGGTTGAGGCTACTGCATGGCCAAAGAAGAAGTAATTGAAGTAAAAGGCAAGGTAGTGGAGCCACTGCCCAACG
>JAQVPO010000093.1 GCA_028702015.1 Synergistaceae bacterium
CTGATGGCGGATGTCTTTCCTCTCTTATGAAGACGACAAGGAATATAGAAGTTGGTTCAAAAGTCTGCCTCACATTTGATAATTTCCCCAAGAAATACCCTCACTTTTTTGAAAGAATGAAGAAAACCCTGCCTTTGCTGGAATCTTCCATGGGTTTGCCTGCAGATATAGAATTTGCATATGAACCTCTTGATGACAGTTTCTGTCTCATACAGTCGCGACCTTGCTGGTGCCAGACGTGCGCAGAGGAAGGAATCCCGGATTTTGAAGGGAAGCGCGTTCTTCTAAAAGCGGACAGAATGGTAACTCCTGGGGTAATAAAGGATATTCCTTTCATTGTATATGTAGACCACAGGATATATTATTCAAATCCTGATTTCTTCAAGGTGGCGCGAGGAATTGGTGAAGTCAATGCGGAACTGAATGGGCAGAAGTTTATTTTTGTATCACCGGGAAGGGTAGGATCGAGCAACCCGGAGCTTGGGGTACCTGTAAAATACAATGAGCTTACCAACTGCTGCTGCATAGTTGAACTTGGTATACCCAGGCTTGGTTTTATGCCCGAACTCTCGTACGGAACGCATTTTTTCTCTGATCTTGCTGTCGATAACGTCTTATATATGCCTGTTTTTGAGGGTGAATCCAATAACCTGATCGATCAGGACTGGTTCTGCGAGAATGAATGGGAAGAGGGTTCACATCCGGCGATAAGGATATACAGGGGAAACTTTTCAGCTTACATGGATGGTGAAACTAATCAGGGTGTAATAATTGACAACAGCTGTTCCTAATTAGCCAATAATAAAAAAGTGCGGCCCGTACGGACCGCACTTTTAGAGCAAAGTTTTCTCAGCCAAGGAGTTTTTCGACTATTGTGCCGGTTTCACCAAGTGCTACTGCGTCTATTTCTTCCGGATCACATGCCTGCTGTTCCATTTCACTTATCCTTGCTTTTGCTTCTTCAACGTCTTTTAACACACCCGCTCCTTCATATCCTTCTTTTAGGACCTGGATCTCTTTTTCATCGTTCAGCCTGTCTGTCAGATAGCCGAAAAGGAAAGTCGGCGCGCTGAGGGCGGCCAGCCGCCTGTCTGAAGAACACCATGGCTCTGCAACATAGGTTGCGTAATTAATGGTATCTTCCACGTCTTCATCTATATCGTCTTCAGGCTCAGGGAACTCCCATATGTTGAGGACAAAGAAGGGGACTTCCGGGTCAAGGGAGATGGCGTAGTTAACGGCGTCACGGATCTCTCCTGGGTCGGCTTCAGTTTCGATCAGTGCTATTGCTCTGGCATGTTCGCCCACGACAGATTCAAGCGGGTCCATCTCAAGCGTATCGAAGATCTGCCTGTACATCTGGAGATCGAGCATGCAGCGGTAGAGCAGTGTACGGCTGGGATAAAAGCCTTCGTCGTCAAAATTTGCAAATTCTTTTGCGATTTCGAGTGCGGCCTCTGTTTCCTGCTCCGCGAGCAGCGAATATCCAAGGTTCATCATTATCGTGCAGTAAGCCTGTGCATCGCGGTCTTCCTCTATGCTGGGAGGGGTCTCTTTTTCAGATATTATCATCCTCATGACCGAAAGAGCCTCTCTAAGCATGTCGAGATTTTCGATGCAGCTATCATAATCCATTGTCTCCCATACAGCCAGCTTACCATAGGGGCTTTCAGGATCTATATCCAGTATCTCTCTGCCTATTTCAGAAATCTCTTCATCAGTTTCTGCTGCGTCCAGCCTTTCAATAAGTTGTTCGATGTTCATCATATATTCTCCTTTTTTTGTTTTTTTATGGCCGATCAGATTTTTGAAATCACCATCATTATCATTCCGCCCGGCTGAAACTTCAGCATGCATCTGTAGCCTTTTACAGAACTGCTTCGCTGAGTTCCATCAAGCATCCTGCCGTATATTCCGATAGACCTTAAAGCGTATTCTGCCTCAGAATCGGAGACATCCCTGTCCAGAGAATATATAAGCTGTCTGCAGATATTCTCAAAGCGGTTTTTTTCATAGGATCTCATGAGAGGAGTGGAGCTGTTCTCATCAGTGTATGCATCAATAATATACATTACGGCCACATTCAAAAGCTCTTTTTCGTCATCTGATTCTGTGAGCACTAACATCATTCTGTTGCCGCAGTCAAGAAACCTTTTGGACTTTCCGGCATCCTGTATTTCAGAAGCTATAGCAAGGCTTGAAATGCCGTTCTTTACTTTTGTGCAGGCAAATCCCATGTTTTTTAAAAAATAGTCAGAGCTGATGCCCATACCTTCGGAACAGGAGGCGTCTTTAGCAAATATAAATATCAGAAACAGCGCTGAAGCAAATAATATTTTTCTCAGTTTGAAACACTCCGGTCTCAGAAGATTTCACATCTGCATTATATAGCAATTTTGCCGAATCTCTTATAAGCAAATAAGGTTAAGATTATAGCAGAAGTTTAGAAAGGGGTTATAAGAATTGATAGATAGAAAGTTTTGGGCCCGTTTACTGCTGTTTTCTTTTCTGTTTTGGGTATGTATTTTCAACTCTCCGGCAAATGCCGATGACGGCGACAGATACGCTGATATTATTTTCTCTGACGGAAATTCACGGGATTTGGTAGGGACCGCAGTCATGAGAGGCAAGGATATCTGGGTGCCTGCACAGGTACTGAGGTCTATAGGCGTCCCCTTAAGGAACGGGCCGAATGGAAAAGGGTTCCTGATCGATGTGAAAGAACCGTCCAAAGTTTTTGGAATTAATGAGCTTGAGAGACTTGCAGGTCCTGTAATAGCTCTCTATTTCCCCTCAATGGCGGACAGTGAAGGTACATCCTATCTCAATGTAAAAGGGCTGGAACAATTTACAGGCATATCCGCAAAGGAGATCAATGCCGGACTGGAACTGAAAAAAAACAATTTTAAAATTCCCTTTAATAACAATTATAAAAAACCGGATCAGGATTTTTTTAAAAATAAACGCATTGCCCTTGCATGGGCACATATTACAAGGGACAACCCTGATCTCGAGACAGAAGACCGCATTGATGCACTTGATGTCATTTCTCCGACATGGTTCAACCTTACTGACGGAAGCGGCGGCATGGCAAACAGAGCTTCTGCTTCCTACGTTGAGGCTGTGCGTAAGAAGGGATACAGGATATGGCCTCTTGTCTCAAACGGTTTCAGCAAAGAGAATACATCGAGATTTTTTAATGACACCGCTGCCGTCAACCTTTTTATAGCAAGGCTGCTCTGTTATTCAAAACTGTATGGGTTTGACGGCATAAACATAGATTTTGAAAATTTAGATGTTGCCGACAGAGATAAATATGTACGTTTTGTATCGCTCCTGAGCGGCTATCTTAAAGGACAGGGTCTGGTAAGCTCGGTAGATGTGCATGTGCCCGGCAACAGTAATCTTTCAAGAAGCCATGACAGGGCAGCCCTTTCAAAACATGTGGATTACATTATGCTTATGGCCTACGATGAACATTGGAGGACCTCTCCGAGAGCAGGCTCTGTTGCTTCGATGCCATGGGTCGAGCGTGCCGTGCAGAAAACCATAGAAGAGGGCGTGCCGCCGGCAAAACTTATACTGGGTGTGCCATTCTACATGAGAAAGTGGGAGGAGACCCCTCTGTCCCATGGAAAGGTAAAAGTTAAAGGTTCAACTCTCACAATGTCAGAATCTGATTCAATAATTTCACAAATGGGGCTCTCTCCGGTGTGGCTGAGTGATAAAGGGCAGTATTTCTATTCATATCTTTCAAATGGGAAGACATATAAGGTCTGGGTAGAAAACCGGGATTCAATCAAAGCCAAGCTTTCGATACTGGATAAATACCGGCTTGCAGGAGTGGCTGGATGGAGAAAGGGTCACGAAACGCCGGATATCTGGGATGTAATAAGGAGTGCTGCTGGAAAGAGGTAAGATAAGTTGTTCAAGTAGTCATTAATAAAACGATGGACTTAACGGAACAGGATTTTATTTATTTAAGTCCATCGTTATTTTTTATATATGGAACTGACAATTTAACTTGAATTACCAGCCCTTAGCTCCGCCGCCGCCGCCTCCTCCTCCTGCAAAGCCTCCTCCTCCCATTCCTGAAGAGGTGCCTGGCGCAGACTGCGGAGCCATTGCCTGTCCGAGGCTGTTTCCGAAGGACGAAGAGAAATTATTCAGTCCTGAGCCACTCAGGAACAGATATGGGGAAGGTCCTGAATACCATTCAGGTTTATAGCTGGCTTTTGTCAAAACACTTTCAAACCTGTTGCCCCATGTTTTTGCAACATCAAGCGCAAGAGCGTAAGGAAGCAGCTTCTCAAAAAGTTCTGGTGTTTCTTCCGGAGGATTGAACATTTCCAGACGTTCCTTTTCAGCTGTATCCATATAGAGCTTAAGTCCCTCTGCTTCGCTCAAAATATTGCTGCCCCTGTCAGTCCTTGCGACCATCAGAGGACGCATTACAGCGATGATCCCCGCTGAAGCTGCAAAAAGCACAAATGCAACGGGCGAACCCTCACCGCTAATCGCGATAGAGCCGACAATACCTATGGCAAGAGCAGGGAAGGCTCTTCCTATGAACTGGCCTGCATTCTGTATCCCCGTATTAGCGGCTTTACTAAGCCTCATCCCAAGTGCGATTATAATAAGCCCGCAAACCCCCGCCATAAGGGTATTTAAGGGATATTCACCGCTAAAGGGATAGGTTGCAGCGATCCCGATTCCGTATAAAACGATTCCTGGGACCATTTTGTCAGTGTTTTTTGTAAAAATAGATGAGTTTACCTTTCTCAGGTTTCTTGCCAGGCTTCTCATGGCGCTTGAAATTATGTCACCATTGTCCCGAACCAAAGCTACACTGTCTATATTTCCCGGGAAAAGCTGCATCATCAGAGCTTCTTCTTCCGGCCTGAGTTCTTCCGGTTCGGTCTTTTCTTCATAAAGTACAAAGTGTCCTTTAGCTTTTCCAAAGAAGGTGCTTTCGCCTTCCACTTCAAGGATCTTAATAGCTCCCTTTACTGCCAGTCCTATTATTGAAGCTGTGAAGCCTGTCTGGTCAATCCTCATATCCCTGACATATCTCAGAAATGCGGGCGATGTTCCCTCAGGCGGGTAGAAAAGAGGGATCACAGTCTTTTTGTCAGGGTCTTTGCCCCATTTTCTCCATGCGAACCAGAACCATCCTGAGATCAGTGCAAAGGCTGCCGCGGCTATTCCTCCCTGTGCTTTTTCATTGTCTTTTGCAGGGGGCAGCGGCGGGGAGACCAGGCCTTTGGGCCACGTATAGACTACAGTAAATATCTCGCCAGGCTGGAGCGTGCCTGTTGTAATTACGCTTCCTGAATCCAGGTGAGCTCTGCTGTTATCGCCTTTTGTGCCTTGCCTGCCGACGTACCACTCTATCGTGTTGAATCCTTCCCCGAAAGCCATTCCCGGAAGTGCGACTCTGCAGGATGCTTCAAGTACGGGGAAAGAAAAATCCTTTCCTGTCACGTTCCAGTAGAGCTCGTCGTGGTCTTCAAAAAATCCTATGTGCCGCTCTGCGCGGTATTTGATCAGGAAGGTATGAAGGCCTTTGGATATGATTTTATTCGGATCGCCTATCTTTACATCGACGTTGATCC
>JAQVPO010000094.1 GCA_028702015.1 Synergistaceae bacterium
ACGGACTCCGACATTTTTAAATAAAACAGGAGATATACCGATGGGTGCACTGTCCGATATCTCAATAAGACCGGGAAATGCGGCAGGTATCCCTACCGGCGGTGTGCTGCCTGACGGAGCTGACGCTGTTGTAATGCTCGAAAACACATCTTTCGCAGGAGGATGGGTGGAGGTCAGGAGCGCTGTTCAGTCGGGAGAGAATGTTATACATGCCGGAGAAGAATTCACTGCTGGGAAGAATATCCTTTCAAGGGGAGACATGGTGGATTTCAGATCAATGAGTATCCTTGCTACCCTGGGCATCAAAACCGTCTCTGCTGCAGATCTTAAAATAAACGTCCTCAGCACTGGCGATGAAATAGTTCCAATAGAGACAAAACCGCTCCAGCCCGGGAAAATAAGGGATGTAAACGGATGGTCTCTAAAATCCCTTCTTATGAGGTATGGCTTTGATTCTGAACATAGAGGAATACTTTCTGATGAAGGCGGTAATTTTGAGAAAAAGCTTAAAGAAGAAGCTGCACAATGTGATGTTCTGATACTGAGCGGAGGTTCTTCTGTAGGGACAAGAGATCATTGTTCAAAAGCTTTGGAAAAGCTTGCTGCTCCGGGACTGATGGTAAGAGGCATTAATATTGTTCCTGGAAAACCAACACTGATTGCTGGCTGTCTTGAAGAAAAGAAGCTTGTGGTAAGCCTTCCAGGGCATCCGCTCTCATGTGTTACAGTAGCGTTCGTTTTGCTGATCCCGCTGCTCCTTAAGCTGATAGGAGCAAAAAATACTGGTTACGGAACTAAACTGAAGCTGACCGCTGCCAGAGATATCACAGCCAGGACGGGACCCGAAGAATTTATACCGTGCAAAATCACAGATGACGGGAAGATAGACCCTATCCTGGCAAAGTCGGGATATGTCTCTTCTCTTGCGTCTGCAGAGGGATTTATATGTATACCGGAGGTTCGTGAGACAATAAGAGCAGGAGAGGCGGCTGAGGTATGGTTATGGTAGCTGGATACAGTGAACACATAGAACTTTGCACAGCCCAGGAAATGCTGAAAAAAGCATTTGCTGGAGCTTCTGTAAAAAGTACAGTTGAAAAAAACATTTCGGATGCCCTTGGCTTCGTCCTTACAAAAGATATAACAGCACACAGGAATGTACCGCACTATGCTGCTTCCGCTGTTGACGGATATGCTGTCGATGCTTCGTCTACGATTGGCGCTTCCCATGCCACCCCAGTTCTGCTGGATCCTTCACGGTATCAATGGATGAACACAGGCGCTGATGTTCCTCAATGGGCAAATGCAGTACTCATGGTAGAAGATTCTTCTGTTGATGGAGACGGTCTTTTGGTTTTCAGAAGCCTGACCCCTTCTTCCAATGTAAGACCGCTTGGAGAAGATGTTATGGCGGGACAGATCATAGCAAGAGAGGGAGAGACAGTTACCCCTGCTCTTATTTCGCTGTTTCTGTGTGCCGGGATAGAAAAAGTGAAGGTCTATAAAAAGCCAAAAACTCTTTATATTCCGACCGGTGATGAGGTCATTACAATGGGCAGATGGCTCTCGGACCCTAACCCAAAGTCTGGAACGGTAGCTGAAAGCAACTCCCTTTTTATTAAGGCTTCTTTCATGGAATGGGGGTATGACGTAGATGTTTCCCCTGTTGTTCCGGATGATCCCGATCTTTTAAAGGAAAAAGTCTCCGAAGGGACAAAAAATTATGATATGGTGCTTGTAGGAGCCGGCTCGGCAAAAGGGCGCAGGGATCATACGCTTGAAGTCTTTGAAGATCTGGGAAAAGTGATATTCAGATGGATCAGGATGAAACCAGGTCGCCCGGCAATGGCTGCAGAGATAAACGGCAGGCCTGTTATCTGTCTGCCCGGATTTCCCATGTCGACTGCGGTGGTTTTATGGAGCCTGGTATATCCCTTGCTGAACCTTATTTCAGCAAAGGATGAAGAACCTGAGTATATGATAAAGAAGGCCCTGGGGTGCAGAAAAACCTGCAGTACTAAACTGCTTGTTCAGCATTCGTCGCCTCCCGGGATAGAGGAATGGATCAGGGTCAAGATGGCTAAAGTCGGTGATACTATCTATTCCTGGGCTCTGACTTCAGGTGCGAGCGTTCTTTGGGCACTGGCAGAGGCCGACGGGATAGCCCTTCTTCCTGCATCAGCCCTTGAATGCGAAAAAGGGACAGATGTCAGCGTATGGATTAAAAGAAAAGCGGATCTGGACAGACGGATACTTTTTCAGGGATCCGATGACCCCGCGATACAGCTTTTGGTAACTCCGATCAGGCGCAGGGGCGGAGATTTTGTCTCGCGTGCTGTGGGCAGTATGGGCGGACTTGCCGCGCTGAGCAGGGGAGAGTGTCATATGGCTGCAGCCCATCTCCTTGACGACAGGGACGGGACATATAACGACAGTTTTATCGAACGCTTTTCCAATGGTGCTAAATGGGAGCGCATCCTTGTTTTTTACAGGACACAGGGAATAATAGTACCTGCAGGAAATCCCAGAAAAATTAATACTTTTGAAGATCTGTGTACCGGAGATATTGTTTTTTCCAACAGACAGCCAGGAGCTGGAACAAGGGTCCTGTTTGATCACCTTCTGAAGAAAACAGGGAAAACCCCTTCTGAAATACTGGGCTATGAACAGCAGTGCACGACTCATATGGAAGCAGCAAACAGGGTCCTTACCGGCCTTGCAGATGCAACGCTGGGTATAAAATCTGCGGCAGATGCACTTGGGCTTGATTTTATACCGCTTGCTGAAGAACCTTATGAACTTGTCATTCCTACTGAACATATGGCGCACCCTGCAGTTCAGGCACTTCTCGAAAGCCTTGATGACAGCGAATGGAAAGATACCGTAGATGCTATGGGAGGCTACAGATGGACAGATTAACGGACGACTTCGGAAGGGATCTGAACTATGTCCGTATTTCGGTTACAGACAGATGCAATTACAGGTGCAAGTACTGCATGCCCCCGGAAGGCGTTGAGTTTCTGGAACACAGTGAGATAATGAGATATGAGGAGATCTCTTTTCTATGCAGGGTACTTTGGGAGCTTGGAGTAAGAAAAGTGCGCTTTACCGGGGGAGAACCCCTTGTACGAAGAGGACTTGTCAGTTTTCTCAAGGAGCTCAATAAAGAGCTTCCGGAAATGAAGACGGCCCTGACCACGAATGGTTCCTTACTTGGACAGTATGCGGAGGAGCTTGCCGAGGCAAACCTCCACTCACTCAATATAAGCCTGGATACCCTTGATCCATCTAAGTTTGCAGATGTAACAAGACTAGGTGATATCAGCAATGTTATTGCAGGAATAAGGGCCGCTGTAAAAGCGGGCATAAGACACATAAAATTGAATACTGTGCTGATAAGAGGCTTTAATGACGGAGAGATAGGAGCCATGATGGCCTTTGCCCAGAAAGAAAAAGTCCTCCTTAGGCTGATAGAATTTATGCCTCTTGAGGATGACGTATGGAATGAAGATGCCTTTATCAGCGGTGAAGAGATACTCAGAATGCTCCCTGAGGGCAGTTCGTGGAAAGCTGAAAAGCCTTCCTCCGCACAGGCGGGGCCGGCTAAATATTACAGGAATGAGAAAACAGGTGATTCCATAGGGATCATTACCGCGGTTTCAAACCACTTCTGCAAATACTGCAACCGTCTAAGGGTCTCCGCTACAGGAAAACTTAGGACCTGTCTCTTTTCTCCGGAGGAGATCCCTATGCGTCATCTTATACTGAACTCGGATGCCGACGGACTTAAGGAACTGATACTTGAAAGTATAAAAAATAAACCGAGATGCTGGAATGATGTTCGAGCAGGACACCAGCATATGTCGGGAATAGGGGGATAATAATGGCGGAATATACTCATTTCGACAGTGACGGCCGTCCTGTGCTTGTGGATGTCAGCAAAAAAGATGTAACTTCGCGAACGGCATGGGCTGAAGGATGGATAGATCTGCCCTGTGCGATATACGAGAAAGTTTCCGAGGGCAGTGTAAAAAAAGGGGATCCATTCCTTATTGCAGAGCTAGCCGGTATTATGGGAGCAAAGAAAACTCCCGAGATAATACCGCTGTGCCATACGATAAGGATTGACAACGTTGCTGTCAGGTGCACCCTGGATGAAGGCACTAAATCTGTCAGGATAACATGCGAAGCGACCGCCAATGAAGTTACAGGAGTAGAGATGGAGGCACTGACCGGTGTTTCAGCGGCCGCTCTGTGTTTTTACGACATGTGCAAGGGGATAGATAAAGGCATGGTTATAAGAGATATAAGGCTTATAAGAAAGACGGGCGGAAAAAGCGGCGAATGGAATGCTGAAGGGGGATACAAAGCATGAGGATACTGAGACTTTACGCACCGTCTCTTATAGGGGATCATACTCTTTGTTATGTTCACGTAAATTCTGCAGGTGAGAGCTGTGTGAACGAGGTTCCTATAGACATTACATATGCACCTGCGGGAACCGACCTAACATCAGAATATCATTCTGACAAGATGACTATAGTCCTTCCCGGGGACTCAGCGCCGGAAGACGGTGATTTTATTGCTATGGGGAAGGGAGACACACTTATCAGATGGAACGGGAGCAGCCGTAAATTTAAGGTCTGTGTCTCAGGATTTCTCAGCGTTTCTTCCCAGGCGAGCATCTGGAGACCTATTAAGACAGCAATTCTCACTGTCAGTGATAAGGGAAGCAGAGGAGAGAGAATTGATACAGCTGGACCAGAACTTGAAAGACTTATAACTGCCCATGGTGGAGTTGTTGAAGATAAAAAAATTGTCCCTGATGAAATAAATGCCATCGCTGATATGGTAGGCTCATGGCGTGATCAGAGGTATGATCTTGTGCTTACGACAGGCGGAACAGGACTTTCGCCGAGAGATGTTACTCCTGAGGCTCTTATGGGTATTGCTGATAAGGTTGTTCCAGGCTTTGGAGAGATGATGAGAATGAAGACCCTGGAATACACGGAAAGAGCTTTTCTCACCAGGAGTGTTGCAGTGATCTGCAGCAAAACACTTGTGATCGCTTTCCCAGGAAGTCAGAGAGGGGCAAGGCAGTGTTTTGAGGCAATTGCGCCGGCCCTCAGGCACGGAGTAGAAACTTTGAAGGGCTGGGACAGCGAATGCGGAGGACACCCGCAAAAACACTGAAGAAATATTCAGGACCGGCCCTTTGTTTTTTCGAAAAAATGAATCAGGACGCGTATTCTGATTTTGTATTAAAATAATATGATTTTTAAAGCAAAAGGGGGCAGGGACTATGCTGGAATCTGGGCTTGCGGGCAGGATCAAAAGATGTGTGATAATCACAGGGATGTCCGGCGGAGGGAAATCATCAGCTCTTAATGTGTTTGAAGACCAGGGATTTTATGTCATTGACAATCTTCCTCCGACCTTACTTCCGCAGCTGCTTGACGTTCTTGTCAATCATCAGTCTGCATTAAACTATGGTGTTGCAGCTGTGATAGATGTGAGAGGTGAAGAACTGCTCAATGATCTGGAGAAAGTGGTATCACGGCTTCGTGAAAAAGTAGAAC
>JAQVPO010000095.1 GCA_028702015.1 Synergistaceae bacterium
CCTGAAGGGTAAAATTGTTGCAGACGAAGGCTATCGTGAAACAGACGTTGACTTCCGTGCGCAGCTGACAAAAGTAAAGAGTTCAGGTGCTAACGTGCTTTTCCTGCCGGGAATGGGCAAGGACATGGCCCTTATAATCAAGCAGGCTAAGGAACTTGGCCTTCAGAACATCACAATAATAGGCGGAGACGGTTATGGTGAGTTCATGAATGAGATCGCCGGAGATGCCATGAAGGGTACTTACTGGGTTAACCACACGTATCTGGAAGATCCCGGAATGGCACCGATCTTTGCCCGTTACAAGAAGGTCTATAAAGATGACTGCAAGGAATTTGTAAACGGCACAATGGCATATGATGCGACATACTGGCTCATAGATGCCATTAAACGCGCAGGCAAGGCCAATGGCACAGCGATTGCAAAAGCCCTTGAGTCGACCAAAGGTCTTAAACTCAACCATGCCACACTGACAATTGATCCGAAGGATCACAACCCGCTGAACAAGGCAGGCATAATCCTTAAGGTTGGCGATGATCTTAAAGCTAAATTCTTCCAGAAGGTCGAACCCAAATAATTTCACTATATAATGCTATTCCATGTGGGCTTGGGGAAAAATCCCCAAGCCCATTCAGACCAATAGAGGTTCTGAAAATTGGTTAAGCACCAGAAAGGCAGAGGTGTTTCAAATTGGATATGATAATCCAGCAAGTCATTAACGGCCTCTCTCTTGGGTCGGTATACGCCTTGATAGCAGTTGGTTACTCGCTAGTATATTCTATTCTTCTCTTTTCAAATTTTGCACACGGGGGTTTTCTTGTTATAGGAGGCTACATCTGTTATTTTGCGTTAAGAGGAGCCGGAATGAATATCTGGATAGCCTCTTTCGCCGCTCTGGTCGGTGCTGGGATTTCTGCTGTGATAGTTGAGCGCCTTGCATACAAGCCGATTCGAGAGCGCACACCTATTACACTCTATATGCTTATAGCTTCAATGGGTATGAGCATAGTTATCGAGAATATTTTCGTAGTTACCGTAGGCGGCCGGTTCAGAGCTCTTCCTCCGGTAATTCCGACGCAGCCTGTAAATTTCTTCGGACTTGCAACCACAAGTGCCTTTGACCTCCTCTCTCTGGTTACAGCCATAGTCTTTCTTGTAGGGCTTCAGATCTTCCTTTCAAAAACGAAATGGGGACTGGCTATAAGGGCAGCCTCTTACAACTTGCGGACTGCCGGTCTCATGGGGGTAAATGTAAACAGACTGATTTCCATAGTCTTTTTCGTGGCTGGACTGCTTGCCGGAGTCGGAGGCATCTTTTTATCCGTCAGATACACTCTTTACCCACAGCTTGGAATGATTACTACAAAGGCATTTGTTGCAGCTGTAATTGGAGGACTTGGCTCACTTCCTGGCGCTGTTGTAGGAAGCCTCATCCTCGGTCTTGCAGAGATGCTGACAGCAGGGTTTATATCCAGCCAGTTCAGGGATCTTGTCGTTTTTGGCATCCTCATTATTACTCTTATTGTGCGTCCAACGGGGCTTTTTGGAAAATCCGTGGGCGAGAAAGTGTAGGGATCGAAGATGATAGATGGTTACACGACTGGTATTATTACACTGCTTGCTATAAACTGCATCGCTGCACTTGGGGTCTCTCTGTTTACAGGATTCACTGGGGTTTTCACGCTAGGACATGCAGGCTATATGGCAATAGGCGCATATACTGCAGGAATTCTTACGGTTCAGTATGAGGTCAACTTTGTCGGAGCGATCATAGCCGGCGGGGCCGTGGCAATGGTATTTGCCTACCTTATAGGTATACCTACGCTTAAGCTGGTTGGAGACTATTACACGATAGCGTCTCTTGGCCTCGGAGAAGCAATAAGGCTTGTAATAGAGAACTGGGAGAGCGTGACGAGAGGAGCCAGGGGATATCCAGGTATAGAAAATTATTCCACTATGCCGGTTGCCCTGACTTTCCTTGTGGTAATGGCGACAGGGATGTTTTTTCTGGTAAACAGCAACTATGGCAGGGCCTTCAAAGCATGCAGGGATGACTATGTTGCAGCTTCCCTGCTTGGTTTCAACACAGCCAGGTTCAGAGTTTTCAGTCTTGCTATCTCAGGTTTTTACTGCGGGGTTTCAGGCGCTCTGCTCGGAGGATTCATGTCATTCATACAGCCGGTAATGTTTGATATGGCTAAATCAACAGAGCTTGTATCGATAGTAGTATTCGGGGGACTTGGTTCAATGAGCGGATGCCTTATCGGAACTACGATACTGACCCTGGTAACGGAACTGTTCAGACCGATATCACAATACCGCATGCTTGTTTACGGGCTGGTACTTGTACTTGTTATGGTACTAAGACCCGAAGGCATTATGGGAACCAACGAACTGACAATAAGCTACATAAAAGGCATTTTCTCCCGCAGGAAGAAGATCGCAGCTGAAGATGGGGGTATGCACTGATGTCCGCCATACTTGAACTCAAAGATGTAAATAAATCCTTTGGAGGAGTCCAGGCTGTCAAAGATATGTCCTTTGTCATAGAAACAGGTGAACTGGCTGGTCTTATTGGCCCTAACGGTGCGGGTAAGACTACTATATTCAACCTTGTCACGGGCGTATACGATGTTACGAGCGGGGAGATCGAATTTAAGGGCAAAAACATCAACAAGCTTAAGACTTTCCAGGTAATCTCTCTCGGTATCGCAAGGACGTTCCAGAATCTCAGGCTTTTTGCCGCCTCTTCTGTTCTTGATAACGTCATGACCGCTGCACAGCAGCATTATAAATACAGTTTTTTTGAAGCTGTCAGCCACCTCGGACGCTGGAAAAGTCAGGAGAAAGCTGCCAGAGATGAAAGCATGGAGCTTCTTGAGAGAGTCGGTCTGTCTGATCGTGCGAACCAGGCAGCCGGTACCCTTCCATACGGACTTCAAAGAAGGCTTGAGATCGCAAGAGCAATATCACTAAGACCGGATCTCCTGCTTCTGGATGAGCCTGCTGCAGGGATGAACGCAGAGGAAGTTGAGCAGCTTAACGAACTTATCCAGCTGATACACAGTGATTTCAAGCTTACTATACTTCTTATTGAACACCACATGGATATGGTTATGGCGATATGTCCGCATATCGTATGTATGAACTTTGGAGCTAAAATAGCCGAAGGTTCTCCTGATGAAATACAGAACCATCCGGAAGTTCTCAAAGCCTATCTGGGAGAGGAGGAATAGGAAGATGGATGACAAAAAGCCTATCCTCTCAGTAAAAGATCTGTCTGTTAATTACGGAGCTATCCAGGCCCTTAAGGGAGTTGACCTTGATGTTTATCATGGGGAGATAGTGGCAGTAATAGGTGCAAACGGTGCTGGGAAATCTACAATGATGAACGCTATAATGGGAGATGTCCCGAGGGCAGGAGGAGATATACTGCTTGAAGGAAAATCACTGCCGTTGAAGAGCTTTCAGGTGGTTACGGCAGGCATAAGTCTTTCCCCCGAAGGAAGGAAAGTCTTTGCCCCGCTGACTGTATATGAAAACCTTCAGATGGGTGCGTTTCCTCTCAAGGATCGCAGTCTTGTTTCAGAGCAGCTTAAAAAGGTATACCACCTTTTCCCGCGTCTCGAAGAGAGACAGAATCAGTATGCCGGTACTCTCTCGGGCGGAGAACAGCAGATGCTTGCAATTGGGAGAGCGCTCATGGCAATGCCAAGAGTGCTCCTGCTGGACGAACCCTCACTGGGACTTGCTCCCATAATAATTAACGAAATATTCAAGGAACTGACAGAAGTGAACCGGATGCTGGGAATGACCATTTTGATCGTTGAACAGAATGCGAGGAAAGCGCTTCTGCTTTCCAACAGGGCATATGTCCTGCAGACGGGTAAGATAATTATGGAAGGAATTTCAGACGAACTCCTCCATAACCCTGAAATTGAGGAGGCTTACCTGGGAGGAAAGAAAAAATAGATCTTACGTTTTATTAGTTTAGTTTTACTGTAGAAAAAATAAGGAGAGGATCCGGCTTGTTATTAGAATTAAGGGTCTGCTCCTTATTTTGTTTTTACGTCAAATGCCTTGTTGTTCGTGGCGGTCTTAATGGAGTACAATAAAGGGCGTCTTGAAAGGAGTTGGGTTCGATGAAAAAAAATGACAGCTACTGGTGGTATATAACTTTAGCAGCTAATGACGGACAAGAGGAAGTGCTTTTTTCTATTGCTGACATTTCAGGGAGCATCGGGACCGAGCTTCAGGAACTTCCATCAGGGGGCATAAAGCTAAGATCGTACTATAGGAGCAGTGAAGATCTGCATTTTTGGAAAGCTAAACTTATTGATTCAATGAAGGAATGGAACGATATCAAAATAGATGATTTCGGGAAAATTGAGAACCAGCCATGGAACGTTGCCGCAGAGGAAGCGTTTCCTCCGCTGCCCGTAGGAAAGTCCATGGTTGTGCTTGCTCCATGGCACAAAGGAACAGAGCCAGAAGGACTTATTCCACTTTATATAAATCCAGGGAGCGCTTTTGGAACAGGTTACCATGAAAGCACCCAGATAGTCCTTGAGCTTATGGAGGACTTTGTAAAGCCAGGAATGACAACGGCAGATATAGGTACCGGTTCGGGGATACTCACTATATGCGCAGTGAAATTAGGAGCGGAAAAATCTTATGCGCGAGATATTGACCCGGCAGTGATAGAAGAGGTCAATAAAAACTTTGAACTCAACGGATTAGATCCTTCAAGGATAGATCTTGCAACGGGAGATCTCCTTGATGGTTTCAGACACAGGGCAGATGTCCTGACAGCAAACATACTTCTTGACCCGCTGAAAACAATGATCGGCCAGGTTCCCAAAGTTATAGGAAGAGAGGGAATCGCTATTTTTTCAGGGATGCTGATTACAGAGAGAGAGAGTTTTCTTGAAGCTCTGGATAAAGCAAAAATGATAATAGTCAAGGAGCATACGAAGGGAGACTGGTGGGGTGTCGCTGCCAAGGCTGCGTCTTGAAAAATGTATCTATAGGGACGGACTCTGGCAGATAGACCAGGAACAGGCACATCACCTTGTAAGAGTAAGGCGCTGCTCTACTGGGACCTTGGCGGAGGGCCTGCTTGCTGGCGAAAAAGTACAGCTTAGGCTCTTGTGCAAGGGAGAATCTGTATCTGCAGAGGAATTATCCAGAACTGCAGATACTGCTCTGTCTGTAGAGATCCATCTGATCATGGGGCTGCTTAAGAGCGATCAGTTCGACCAGGCACTCAGATTTGCAGCAGAGACCGGTGTGCATACAATACATTTGCTGGCATGTGAAAGAAGTGTTCCCAAATATTCTGGGATTAAACTCAAAGACAAAATGTCGCGTTGGGACAAAATTCTTGATGAAGCTACGAAGCAGACAGGCTCTGCCGACTCGCCCATGCTTATCCAGCCTGTGACATTAAAAGAGCTTGATCCTGATCTTTTACCGGATTGCAGATTTGCAGCCATGCTTTCCTCTGAGGCGGAAGTTCTTTCAAAAACTGAAATAACGAGTCCTGTCGCAATCGCTATAGGCCCCGAG
>JAQVPO010000096.1 GCA_028702015.1 Synergistaceae bacterium
CGCTCTTCCGATCTGACGTTTTCTGCTATTAAAAATATATTTTTCTCCAGTTTCAGTTTTTCTTTATCATCAGAAATGAAGCGTTTCAAGGGATATTCTAACCCTTTATAGAAGAATTTTTCGCCATTTTCATATCTGTGAGGAGGAAGGATCATATTTTTTTTCTTTTTGATTTTTTTCATAAGTCCATCGATCTGAGGAAGGAGAATACGGCTTATTTCGCTGATGGACAGCCCAAACGGCACAGCTGCAAAATATATCCCTGCTGTCGTATCCAGCCCTACCGATATTCTTTTGCGCCTTATGCTTCTCCGAATTTCAAATCTTATTGAATTGATGCTGAGGGTTTCTTTCATATCAATCCTCCTGCAGTTATGGTTCTAAGGGTATACTATAGCAGTCTTGATTAAAAGGGGCACTGTTACCGAAGCGGTATAGGCAAATGAAGTTTAATTTTGATCCTGCTGCCTAAGCATAAAAAGTGGAGAGATGATCAGTGGAAAAAACAAAAACAGATAAGAATCGTGCCAGGGATAAATTTTTACCTGTTAACAGGCAGGACATGGAAAGACGCGGCTGGGAAGATCTGGATTTTCTCCTAATATCCGGCGATGCATATGTTGACCACCCAAGCTTTGGTACAGCAATAATATCAAGGTGGCTCGAAAGCCTCTCTTTCCGTGTCGGCATAATTGCTCAGCCTGACTGGAGGAGCACTGAAGATTTTAAAAGGATGGGGAAACCTCGCATTGGTGTGATGGTAACTGCCGGCAACCTTGATTCCATGCTCAGCCACTATACTGCATCGGGCAAAAAAAGGAAGACCGACCCATATTCCCCCGGAGGTAGGGCTGGACTGCGCCCTGACAGGGCAACTATAGTCTACTGCAACAGAGTCAGAGAACTTTGGAAAGATGTCCCTCTGGTAATCGGAGGAATAGAAGCAAGTCTCCGCAGGATGTCGCATTATGACTACTGGGGCAACGACGTAAGGAGATCCATTCTTGCAGACAGCCGTGCGGATCTGCTCGTTTTCGGTATGGGTGAGCTTGCTGTTAAGGACATAGCAAATGCGCTTGCCCAGGGAAAAGAGGTGAGCCGGATCAGGGATGTTCCGGGTACCTGCTGGAAGACACATGACCCTGGCAACGCAGCAGACGCTGTGATACTGCCTTCATTTGAAGAGGTCAGGTCTGATAAAAAAGCGTTTGCAAAGGCATTTAAACAATTCTACATTCAGCAGAACCATTCGAACGGAAGCCGGATCATTCAGGATCAGGGAGCCTGGAATGTCGTACAGAACAGGCCTGCAAGACCGCTTACAGAGAAAGAAATGGACAAAGTCTATAGTCTGCCTTATACGAGGGCTGCTCATCCTGATTATGAAGAGGCTGGCGGTATTCCTGCCCTCGAAGAAGTCCGCTTCAGCATAACCAGCCATAGGGGATGTTTTGGAGAGTGTTCCTTCTGTGCCATTTCTATGCACCAGGGAAGAGTCATACAGGCCAGGAGCGACAGATCAATGATAGATGAAGCCTGGTCATTAAAAAAAATGAAGGACTTCAAGGGATATATACACGATGTAGGGGGGCCCACGGCTAATTTTATGATACCGTCATGTCCTGATCAGGAAACGAAGGGTACCTGTGCAGGAAAATCATGCCTTTTTCCTGCAGCATGCAAAAAACTCGAGGCAGATCACTCCAAATATATCGGTCTTCTTAGAAAACTGAGAGAGATACCGGGTATAAAAAAAGTATTCATCCGTTCCGGACTTAGATATGACTATATTCTTGCTGATAAAAAAACAGACTTTCTTGATGAACTTTGCAGATATCACATCAGCGGTCAGCTGAAGATCGCTCCGGAACACGTTAGTCCGGCTGTGCTCAAATTAATGAGGAAAGTTCCGCGGAATGTAACGGTTAAATTTATTGATGACTACAGGCAGAAAAACAGGGAGCTTGGAATGAAACAGTTTCTTGTCCCGTATTTTATGTCCTCTCATCCAGGATCAACTATCAGGGAGGCTGTCGATCTGGCGGAGTTTATACGTGACAGCGGGCTGAGGCCTGAACAGGTGCAGGATTTTACTCCAACACCCGGGTCTATGTCCACATGCATGTACTACACTGGGATTGATCCGCTGACAGGGGAAGAGGTATATGTTCCGAGAGATCATGAAGAACGAAAGATGCAGAGGTCACTTTTGCAGTATTGGGTACCGGAAAATGCAGAAACAGTAAGAAAAGCTCTGATCAAAGCCGGACGGGAGGATCTTATAGGGAATAACAAAAAATGTCTTGTCCCGGAGCGCAGCATCAGACGGAGAATAGTAAAATAGGCTATGGACAATATCAATATCAGGATATAAAATTCTCCCTGTGTTCAGACAGGAAATTACAGGAGGTTACACCATATGAAAAAATTGGCAGTATTATTGGTTGCAGTCCTTGCAATATTCTCTGTAAATACAATTGCATCAGCGGCAGAGGAGAAAGTTGGGTTTGTTGATGAGATGGCTGTCCTTCAGCAGTTCCCCAAGTTTAAGCAGGCTCAGCAGCAGATTGAGGCAATAGGCAAGAAAAAGTCAGAAGCAGCAAAGGCCGCATTTGACAAGGAAACTGATGAAAAGAAAAAGGCAAACATTGTTCAGAACCTGCAGGTCGAAATGAGAGAAGAAGAGTCCAAGCTGATGACCCCTATTCTTAAGGAGATCAATGAAACTATCGCAAAGGTCGCAAAAACCAAGGGTATAACGATAGTGCTGAATAAGGGCCTTGTATACTACGGCGGTATAGACATAACAAACGATGTGGTGACCGCCCTGAAGAGGTAGTATTCTGGAAAAGTCAAGCGCCGTTCCGTTAATTCGGGATGGCGCTTTTTTTATATTAAGTTTTGATCGGCGGTGATCTGATGTCAATTTTCTGGCTGATTTTCGGATATCTTGCAGGCTCATGCCCCACAGGCTACCTCGCGGTAAAAATCCTGAAAGGCGAGGATGTCCGAGACTTTGGCTCAGGTAATATCGGTGCCACAAACACGGGAAGAGTGTTGGGTAAAAAATGGGCTGTTGCTGTTGCTGTTATTGATATGCTAAAAGGCGGCATTGCAGTACTTCTGGTATCGATGTTTACAGACAGCAGTTCTATACTGGCGCTGACGGGAGTATTCTCTGTTCTTGGTCATAACTATCCTGTGTGGCTCAGGCTGCGGGGCGGCAAAGGAGTAGCTACGACATTCGGTGTATTTGCATGCTATGATTTTTTAAATCCCTTCCCCGCTCTTATAGGAGGAGCTGTGTGGTATGCAGCTCTCAAGACAACAAAATATGTTTGTGTGGCTTCAATAACAGCTCTTTTTGCTTCAGCCCTCCTGATGCCTGTTTTTGGAATGCCGCGTCCCTATTATCTGTCAGGCCTTTTTCTGGCTGCGCTTTCGGCATGGCGCCATAAGGGCAATATCCAGAGACTGATAGAAGGTAAAGAAGATAAAACAGGGCAAAACAATTAAAAAGGAATCTGTATTTATCATTTTGTATTCTATTTTTCTGCTGTCTTAAAATACAGGGCAGCTTCTGCTGAAATTCCTTGATATGTCTGCATTATCATCCAATATGATCGTTTTTCTTTTACTCTTTTATTATTGACTTATACTGACCAAAAATATATAATCATTATAGTTTAAGGAAATGGAGTGACTTATATGTCTCTGCCGTCATCAAGTCTTACTAAAATTATTGAGGAATATATTACCGAGCTTTTGGAGGAGAATGAAATAGGGGAGGTATCCCTCAGGAGAAAGGATCTGGCTGAAAGGTTCGGATGTGTGCCAAGCCAGATAAACTATGTCCTGAGAAGCCGCTTTGCCCCTGAAAACGGATTTCTTGTTGAGAGCCAAAGGGGCGGGCATGGCTATATTAAAGTTATTCAGCTCACGTTCAACAACTGTGATGAAGAGGTAGTCCACCTGGCAGACCTTGTAGGCAATGCAATAACAGAGCAGGAGGCTAGGAAACTTCTGGTAAATCTTAAAAACAGAGAGGTAATTTCCCCCCGGGAGCGGCTTATAATTGAGGTTGCGCTGAGAAGTCAGGAAGAAAACGGAAGATCTCTTTTTGATATTTCGCCTTACAGGAGAGACTTGATGAGGGCCGAACTGCTGAAAAAAATACTTACAAGCCTTGCGCTTGGATGAGGTGATCCTAATGCTGTGCGAACGCTGCGGTGTAAATAAAGCCGAAGTGCATCTTATGAGGATTGTAAATGGGAAACGAGTTGTGGACTATCTTTGCAGACAGTGTGCAAAAGAAGTCATACCGTTTGACGAAGCCGCGAAGATGATGAAAATGACACTTTCTCTGGAGGGAATACTTGATCTTCAGGAAGCTCTCAAGGATTTGATTCTGCCAGCGATGACCGGAATGGATGAAAATACCGATATAGAACTGACCTGTCCTCACTGCGGACAGTCCATACCATGGTCAATGCTTCTTCCTTCTGAGAAAAAATGTGCTGAAAAAGTCCCCTGCGCAGAAAGCACTGGTGTGCCTGCTGTCAAAAAGGATAAGCTTTTTTTGCTGAAGGATGAGATGGCGGCCGCGGTAAAGACGGAGAATTACGAGCTTGCAGCTCAGATAAGGGATAAGATAAGAAATTTAGAAGAAAATAATGACGAAGAAAAGGATGCGTGAAGCTAGATGTGGCAGAATTTCACTGAAAGGGGCAAGAGAGTATTTCAGCTTGCCCACAGGGAGGCTTTGCGTCTTGGACACGATGTTGTTGGAACAGAGCACATACTTTTAGGTCTCCTTGATGATGCAGATGGTATCGTTACAAATATACTTGCGAGCTATGGGCTCTATCCGGAAATGCTTAAGGCAGAAATAGAGAATTTGGTAGGAACTGAAAAACGCAGACCTGAACCAGTAGACCTGCCTTCAAGTCCCAGAGCAAAGCTTGTAATAGATCTTGCCATGAGGGAAGCCAGGAAGATGGGAGTCAATTATATAGGTACTGAGCATATCCTTCTCGGTATACTTGCAGAAGGTGAGGGCATGGCTGCCCAGCTCCTTGCCTCTCATGGTATGGACCTTCCAAAGACTCGGATGATGGTCAAAAACATGCTCAGCGGAAATCAGGCTGAGCCCGAATCATTTTATTCAAAAACGGAGGATGCTCCGCCTGCAAGGTCAGAAAGTCAGCCGCAGAGCAGGACACCTACTCTGGACCAGATAGGCATAGATCTTACGAATATGGCAAGGGGAAGAGAGCTGGACCCTGTTATAGGAAGGGATAAGGAAATACAGAGAGTTGTGCAGATATTATCACGCAGGACTAAGAACAATCCTGTGCTGATTGGCGAACCAGGAGTTGGTAAGACTGCCATAGCTGAAGGACTTGCTCAGAGGATAATCTCGGGAGAGATACCGGAGATACTTAAAGACAAGAGGGTGATGCAGCTCAACGTTGCTAATCTTGTGGCCGGGACCAAATACAGGGGCGAGTTTGAAGAACGTATGCGCAGGATCGTAAAAGAAGTCAGGGAAGCTAAAAAAG
>JAQVPO010000097.1 GCA_028702015.1 Synergistaceae bacterium
CTGAATGTTTCAGCCTGCATAAATCCGTTCTGTCCTGTCACAGCGTCAAGTACGATCAGGGCTTCCGCCGGGCCTTCGGGTATCTCGCCTTTAACTATCCTGTATACCTTGGCAAGTTCTTCCATGAGGTTGGATTTTGTGTGAAGCCTGCCCGCTGTATCTGCAATTACTACATCATAACTGCCTGCTTTTGCAGCCATTATTGCATCAAAGACGACAGCAGCCGGATCGCTGTCCTGGCTCTGGGCTATTACTCTGATACCTGTCCTATCGCCCCATGCCTTGAGCTGATCGATAGCGGCTGCCCTGAAGGTATCAGCAGCTGCAAGAAGGACTTTTTTCCCTTCCTTTTTCAGCTGTGCTGCAAGTTTTCCGGCAGTTGTCGTTTTTCCGCTTCCATTAACACCTATCATAAGTATTACTGACGGCTTCCTGCTGACATCAAGTGGGGCTCCCATTCCTTTACTTCATCAAGCTGTTCAGTTAAAAGTTTTGAAAAAACTGCCCTAAGTTCAGATGTCCTTGATATCCTCTCGTCTATGGACTTCTGCTGCAGTCTTTTGATCAGTTTTTCAGTTAGGTCTATTCCAACATCACCGAGTATCAGCAATTCTTCAAGTTCTTCCCAGAAGCTGTCTGATATCGGTTCATCTGAAAATAGATTGGATATACCCTGTGTCCATTTATTCCCTGTATTTTTCAGCCTACTGGCAAGGTTTTTAAAAAGATCCAAATCTTATGCCTCCTATTCCTCCGCGGCGGGCTTTTCAGTTTTTTTTGCTCCAGATCTTCTTCGCCTGGGACGTCGTGGTTTTTGTTTATGTATTTCTGCCCTTTCTCCCTCTTTTTCCTTTGCAGAAGGCATTGGCATTTTTTTATTGCTCTCTTTTGCAATAGCCTCTTTCGTCTGATCTTTGGTCCCTGCAGGAATTTTTCTCGGTCTCCTTTTCTTTTTGTGCGGCTTTGTTTCAGGTGAAGCAGTATACCCTTTTTCTTCTTTTTCTTTTTTCTTTTCTTTACGGCTCTCTTCTGTTTCCCTGTGGAGCTTTGTATCAGTGCTGCTGTAGCTTTCAGGCAGATCTATACGCTGCCTTAGAGGCACAGTCTCTTCCGCTTCGTCTGCAATTATCCATTCTTTGCCAGAAGTAACAGTTTCTTTGAATTCATCAAACTGTTCTATTGGGATCTTTATCTCCCCTCTTCCGGGAACATAGCACCGTACATTGTTTGTGTGTATCTCAACTCCGGATACAACTACATTGCCGTTAGGGGTCTTGATCTTTGTGCCGGGATTGGGAAGTTTTTCCCACAGTTCTCTGTAAACATTATGCTCATAACACATGCAGCACATGAGCCTGCCGCAGATACCCGATATCTTTGCAGGATTAAGCGCAAGATTTTGTTCCTTAACCATTTTTATACATATAGGGGCGAACTGATTTAGCCAATAGCTGCAGCAGCAAGGCTGACCGCAAGGACCTACCCCTTTTATTATTTTTGCTTCATCGCGGACTCCTATCTGCCGGAGCTCAATTCTTGTTTTGAACTCCCTCGCTAGATCGCGTACGTAAGCCCTGAAATCCACCCTTTGGTCGGAAGAGAAATAAAAGAATAATTTTCTTCTGTTGCGTAAAAATTCTACATCTATAAGCTTCATTTCAAGTTCGTGCGGCTTTAGCAGGGTGATCGCGCTCTTCAGTATGTTTTTTTCTTCTTCCCTGTAGAGATCTCCTGTCGCAATATCCTCGTCTGATGCAAAAGCAATGAAGGATAGGTCTGTAACGAGAGGCTCCACAGACTTTGAAGCAGTATCGCCGTGTTCTGATGCATTTCTAAGAAGCCGGTATT
Source organism: Synergistaceae bacterium (assembly GCA_028702015.1). Classification (GTDB taxonomy): domain Bacteria; phylum Synergistota; class Synergistia; order Synergistales; family Synergistaceae; genus Caenicola. Next base: position 1,849 of record JAQVPO010000097.1, read on the forward strand.
CGGCCTCCTGTTCAGGTGTTATTGGCCCGGCTATCACAGCAAGTTCTTCGCCTCTGTGTGATTCGACCACAACTGTCTCGCCTTTTGCGATAGGCTCTTCAGTACCGTATTCTAAAATGCCAAGGTATCTTGGCTTACCGTAAATTGCTAAATATTTGTTCACAGCGAACACCCTCCTTGATGACCATATAGGTAAGATCCTGTATCATCGGGACAGAAAGCCTTTTTGATCCCATCAGCCTTACAAGCGAATCCAGCTCAGCTGCATCCCGGAAATTTCCTTTTTCAGCAAGATCCATTACCCAGTTTCCTATCTCAAGATAGAGTATTTCAGGATCTTTTTTTTTGCCTGCGGCTATCCAATCCGCCCATTCTTCATCGGAAACAGGATGTGCCTTAGCCTGCGCTATTTCTTCGGGCAATTCGATACGAACAGCCCATACTCTGCTTTTTATCGTAGCAATAAGCTTGTCTTCCTCAGAGACAAAGAGTATACAGCCGTGCTCCGGAGGTTCCTCAGTCAGCTTAAGAAGGCTGTTTGAAGCTTCCAGCGATAACTTGTCAGCGCACCAGATTACAGCCATCCTTTTGTCTGAGACCAAAGGATGCAGAGCAAGTTCTCCCTGAAGAGTCCTGCATTCGTCAATCGAGGGCGGAACAAGGTGTTTGCCTGCATGGATCAGGTCTGGATGATTCCCGTCTTTCCAGATCTGGCTGTCCCCAAGCATAAGTCTGCCATAATTTTCCACGAACATTTCCTGCATTATCCCGGGCAAAGCAACAGCAACTGACTGCGGACACCTATTCATGGCTGCAGCAGATGCGATATCTTTCCATCCCTGCGAAGCCTCAAGCACAGACAATGCGTCATTTATCACAGAATAAGCCCCCTTGAGGCAAGAGATGAGATCATCTGTTCAAAAATTTGCTCACTGCTTTCTTCAGCGCATTGAATAACTATCCATCTTTGGGGATCGCGTTCTGAAAGGGCAAGATAGCCTTCTCTTATTTTTGTCATAAAAGATATCCCCTCTCTCTCGAAAGAATCCAGATCTCCCCTTGACCTTGCTCTTTTCAGTGCGTTTTCTGGAGGTATGTCAAACAGGATAGTAATATCAGGGACAGGAAATGCTGAAGCTTCCGCAAGCGTATCAAATATTTCAAGAGGAAGCCCTCTGCCCCATATCTGATATGCAAGCGTTGAATCGTGGTATCTTTCGCATACGACATCTGTATCTGAATCTATGGCAGGCTGTATCACAGAAGCGATGTGCTCAGCCCTGTCAAGCATGAAAAGATAAGCCTCGCTCCATTCATGTTTCAGTCTTCCGCTGATCACGATCTCTCGAAGCACTTCACCGCCTGGCCATCCGCCTGGCTCCCTGGTAAGGATAGCCTTGCGCTTTTTCTCGCCGACAAGCCATTTCCACAGCAAAGAGGCCTGCGTAGACTTTCCTGAACCATCTATTCCCTCAAAGGTTATAAACATATTATCCCGCCCTTACGAGAATTTATAATAACACAAAAAGCCCCGCACTGAGTGCAGGGCATACTATTATACATGGCGGAGGCGTGTGCGAATCGAACACACCGGGACCGGCGTTACCGACCCCCACCGGATTTGAAGTCCGGGCCCAGCACCAGCTGAAACTCGCCTCCATGCGGACTGTCGTAGATTAACAGAAATAGACATTAATTTCAACTTCCAATTAGTAAACCATATCGATTATGAGCTTTCTTTTGACAGCGCTGTCACCTACTTGCCAGCATTTATTGACATAACTGAGAGCGCTCAGGAGCTGTTCGTCATGATTATAATATATTCTCAGCAAAACATCACCTTGGCACACTTTGTCTCCAACTTTTTTCAGCAGCTGGATCGCTACAGATGGATCAATGATATCTTCCTGAGTCAGCCTTCCTCCGCCCAGTGCTCTCAGGCCTTCCCCTATAAGCAGTGCGTCAAGCCTGGACAGATATCCCTTTCTGTCTGATCGGATCTCGCAAACTGAAGAAGCCCTTGGGAGTACCCGTTCAGGATCTCTTGCTACAGAACTGTCTCCGTTCTGTGCAGATATAAGTTCTTCAAATTTTTTAAGGGCAGTTCCGTTATCAAGCGCTTGGGCTGCAAGCTGGGTTCCCTCATCAGCAGTGCCGGCCCTGCCTGACATATTAAGCATGTGTCCGGCAAGAGTCAGGCAGAGTTCACGTGTGTCAGACGGCCCACTGCCTGAAAGTATCTCTATAGCCTCACGAACTTCCGCAGAATTGCCTGTCCATTCACCCAGCGGCTGTTCCATGTCTGTTATTACAGCTACACACTCTTTGCCAAGTTTTTTAGAAATTTCTACAAGTTTTTGGGCAAGCTCTCTTGCCTTCTCTATGTCGTTCATGAAAGCGCCGCTTCCGCACTTGACATCGAAAAGATAGCCGTATGCGCCGCCGGCCAGTTTTTTGCTGATTATACTTGCAGTTATAAGAGGTATAGATGGGACTGTGCCGGTAACATCTCTTAGCTTGTAAAATTTTCCCTCAGCAGGCGCGAGCTTTACTGAATGGCCTGATATGGCACATCCTATTTTATCTACCTGACCTCTGAATTCATCTTCACTGAGGTGCATATTGATGCCAGGGATCGATTCAAGCTTGTCAATTGTACCTCCCGTATAGCCAAGCCCAGGCCCGCTCAGCTTTGATATCCTGGCTCCGCAGGCTGCGACAAGCGGTACTAGGACAAGGGTCGTTTTATCGCCAACTCCGCCGGTGCTGTGCTTGTCTATGATCCTCTCCTCAGGCGGGTAGATCATTGTTTTTCCTGAACCTGCGAGGGCAAGTGTGAAATATATCAGTTCATCATCGTCAAGGCCATTCAGAAAAGCGGCCATCAGCCATGCGGAGATCTGATAATCCGGGATCGTTTTATGCATCACAGCTTCTATGAAGGCATGGAATTCTTCCTCATTATGAGGTAATCCGTCCCTTTTCTTTTCTATGAATTCGATGCCGTTGAAATTCATTACCTTATTTCCCTCAAAAATGCCGATATCAGTCTGCATATAGATTCAGAACTGTTTTTCATCGTATCGAGAACTTCCTGATGGGTAAGCTTGTTTTTGGATATGCCAGCGGCAGCATTGGCTACACAGGATATGCCGCATACCCTGATCCCCATGTGGTTTGCAGCAATGACCTCAGGTACGGTAGACATACCGACGATGTCCGCCCCTATAGCTTTAGCCATCCGTATTTCTGCCGGGGTCTCAAAGGATGGTCCTGAAAATGCAACATAAACACCTTTATAAAGCCTGAGATCTTCCTTTTCAGCCGCTGTTCTGAGTTTTAAAATATATTCCCTGTCGTAAGCCTCAGTCATATCAGGAAAGCGGACTCCCAAAACCTCGTCATTCTCTCCGATAAGCGGATTCGTTCCCATAAAATTGATATGATCCTCTATAGCTACAATCCCACCCGGCGGTATCTCTGTATTTATTCCCCCGGATGCGTTTGTGACTATCAAAGTTTTTATGCCAAGCAGACCGAGCACTCTGACAGGCAGGACAACTTCTTCCATTGTATATCCTTCGTAATAATGGACCCTCCCCTGCATTACTGCGGCCTGTATTCCATCAAGATTTCCGAAGATCAGTTTTCCAGCATGCCCCGGAGCT
>JAQVPO010000098.1 GCA_028702015.1 Synergistaceae bacterium
TTAATAGTACTTTAAAAGGGGCGCCGCGGAATAAGCGGGCGCCCCTTTTTGTTTTACTCTGCATATTACTCTAAAAGCTCTTTGAGAAAGCTCTTCACAAGATTTGACGTCATTCTTTTCCGCCACTCAGAGCTCTTTCTTGGCTTGACCTCATCATAAACGGCTTTTGCGGCTTCTTCAGCAAGTTCTTCGGTGAGACGTTTCCTCACAAGTACTGACTCAAGTTCCTTCAGGCGCATCGGTATCGGAGACATGCTTCCTGCTGCAGCACGGAAATCCCAGATGAATCTGTTTTCGACCTCAGCATAAAAACCAAGAGATATTCTCGAAAGTGTAAGGGCTTTCCTTGACCCTCTCTTGTAAAACCTCTGAATACTCTTTTCTTTAGGCAGGGGGATCACGATCTCTTTCATTATTTCGTTCGGTTTAAGGTCTGGCTGCCTGTATCCTATAATGAATTTTTCAAGCTTCATCTCACGGACACCGCCTGATCCCTCAGTCACTATATCTGCATCAAGCGGGAGAAGTATGGTCGGCAGGTCGGCGGCTCCTGAGGCAGTAGAAAGGTTCCCTCCTATAGTCGCTCTGTTCTGCACAGCCGGGGCACCGCTCAGTGATGCCGCTTCCCAGAGGGCAGGCAAATACTTTCTGATAATGCTGCTCCTTATCAGGTCACCGTTTGTTACACAGCTGCCTATCCTTATAGTATTGCCGGTTTTATTGATACCCTTGAGTTCTCTGACCCTGCTGATATCCATTATCCTATCAAAAGAATATCTGCCGCTCTTTATGTCAGGCATTATATCCGTGCTTCCGGCAAGGATCGAAACATCGCTGTGATTGTCCAGAATTTGAAAAACCTCCCTGAGGTCTTCCGGAGTGAAACAGTTGCTGTCACTTTGGGAAGTCGGCGTTGGGGTCTGCCCGCTGCAGAGGTTGGGGCGAACCCTGAATGTATCACAATATCCATCCAGCACAGCCTTTTCAACTGCGTTACAGATCTTTTCGTATCCTGTACAGCGGCATATATTGCCTGAAAGGCCCAGTTTTATCTCATCTCTGGTCGGACTTGGATTTTCTTCAAGAAGAGCTCTCGCCGCGATAATCATGCCGGGAGTACAGAAACCGCACTGGACTGCCCCTTCAGATATAAATGCCTTCTGCAGGATATCCATATCATCCTCGCTGCCAAGGCCCTCTATAGTGAGTATCTCCAGTCCGGAAGCCTGCACCGCCGGCACAAGGCATGCATTGACCAGTCTCCCGTCAAGTATCACAGAACAGGCTCCGCACTCTCCTTCCCCGCACCCTTCCTTGGATCCTTTAAATCCAATAACCTCCCGCAGAACAGAGAGAAGGGGTTTCATAGGAGGAACATCTGCATGATGAAGAACCCCGTTTATCGTCATTTCTATCCTCATTTTCCAATCCCCCCCTCTGCTGCTTTATTTTCTTTTTGCAGTATAAGCCGGAAGAGTTTTTCTCCGGTACATGGGATCGAATCGCAGAAAACTCCGGCAGCATTGTCAACCGCTGCTGTGAACGCAGGGCCTGCGGCGTTCATGGGAAGTTCACCTATGCCTTTCGCACCAAAGCATCCCTGGCTGCAGGGGGCTTCCAGGAGCTCTACTTCCCACTCCGGAGTGTCAAGTGCAGTAGGCACAAGATATGAATTCATGTGGGATGCCGTATATTTTCCTTTCTCATCTACCTTAATGTCTTCCATATGCGACCAGCCTATAGCCTGCAGGAGACCTCCAGTGATCTGTCCCCTCAGCTGCATCGGATTAACGGCACGGCCAACTTCCGCCGCAGCATACACCTTTTTTGCCATAACTTCATATGTATCTGTATCAACTTCCACCTCTATGACATTTGCTATCCAGGAGTATGCTCTGTATGCGTCTCCTTCAAATTTTTCCTCATCCCAGCTGCTCTCATCGTCAAAGATATTGAAACCTAATTCATCAAGCTCTGTATTCTCATCCAAATAGATCCGCGCAAGCAACGTCAGATCTGTATTTTCAGGAAGCCCTTTGACTTGCCGCAGTTCTGTCAGCTTTTTTTTGATCCTCGTACAGGCATCGCAAACAGCCTTAGACGCATACATCGTTGTCCTCGAAGCAACGGTCGGACCGGTGTTAGGTGATTTGGACGTATCAGGAACCATGTACAGGACATTTTCAATATCAATTCCCAGCTCTTCGGCAGCAACCATCCGGAGTATCATGGATGCCCCCTGTCCAATCTCGGTGCTGCTCACATAGAGACAGAACCTCTCTCCGTCAAAGCAAACCCTGGCAGTTGTACCCATCCGGTCTTCACCTGCTCCGGTAAAACCTCCGCCGTGCAGCGCCGCAGCTATTCCGATGCCTTTTTTTATCCTGCCTTCCGGCTGATTTGCCAGAAGTTCCCGCTTCGTTCTGTAGTCAGATATCTGCGCAGCTTTTTCAAGAACTTCGACAGCATTGTTTTTCTCCTTGAGTATCTGCCCGTATGGGAATCTATCTCCGGTCCTCAGGGCATTTTTCAGCCTTATATCAAGAGGATCCATATCCAGTTTTTTTGCTGCAAGATCCATCTGGCGTTCCATAGCAAAAATCGACTGCGGAGCCCCAAATCCCCTGTACGCTCCGTTTGGCGGGGTATTGGTAGCAATTGCTCTGCTTCTTATCCTCACGTTGGGAACAAAATATATTCCGCACGCATGAAGCTGAGAACGCTGCAGAACTACCCTGCTAAGTGTCGTGTAAGCTCCGCTGTCAAGCAGTATGTCGGCATCAAGCGCTGTTATCTTTCCGTCCTTTTTAAGCCCCATTCTGTAATGGCTCTTCGATGGGTGTCTTTTGGGTGTGACAAGGAGATCTTCCTCTCTGTCAAAGATGATCCTGACAGGATGTTCCGATTTCATGGCAAGGAGTGCTGCATATGAACCAAGTATAGAAGGATAGTCTTCCTTCCCTCCAAAACCTCCTCCAGTAGCAGCCTGTTTGATAATTACTTTTTCAGAGGGAAGCCCCATGACTTTCTGAACTGCACCATGGACATAATAGGGACACTGCATCGAGCCTATGACTTCAAGCGCTCCATCCTCCCTTATCCAGGCAGCCATGCCCTGAGTTTCAAGATAGAGCTGTTCGTGGAATCCGGTGGCCCAATCGCCTTCAACTATAACATCCGCCTCTGCAAAGCCCTTATCAATGTCGCCTGATTCATTCAAATATTCGTCAATAATATTGTCGCTTCCCCAGATGATCTCTTTTCCTGCCAGGGATTCTTCCATTGTAAGCACAGGTTTCAGCGCCTCTGTCTCCAGCGTTAATGAAGCCATTGCCTCTTTAAGAAGTTTTTCATCCGGGGCTGCCACAAGCGCAACAGCCTGTGAGCAGTAATTTACCTCTTCTGCCGCAAGTGCTGGGTAATCGTTCCTGACTATGGCTATAAAATTTTCTCCAGGAATATCTTCGTGAGTAACAACAGTCACCTGGGACCAGTCGAAGGAGGGAGATCTCCTTATGCCCTTAAGTTTTCCCCTGGCCATCTGCGATCTCACGATGCCCCCGACCCAGCAGCCCGGTATTTCTATATCCGCAATATACTCTGTACGGCCTGAGACTTTTCCTATTCCATCGTCTCTTAACAGCGATCTGCCGATTATGCTGAACTCGGTCATCTGAAAACCCCCTGTCAATCTCTTTGAAAAATAACCATACCTTATAAGATTGATATTATAAATTTAATGTCAGTATATATTATACGTTTTCAGACAAAAACGCACCTTGCCCCATACGCAAGGGAACAAATGCTGTAAATTACTGTCACCTGATTCATTTTTTCCACATGTCCCGGATAAAAGCCTCTGAGTCGCTGATTATCTTTTTTGAAAGAAGCTCGCCATCCTTCATAACAAGCTTTCCACCTACAAAAAGCGCTTCTGTTCGCCCGTTTTTGCATACCTTTATATCTGCAGCTGCCCCTGCTTCAAGTTCTCCTACCCTTATTCCAGCCGTCTCAAACGGAACAGCAAGCTTCTGCTCTTCCTCTTTGCTGAGCTTATGCTTTTCTTTAAGCCACTTTCTTTCATTTTTGATCGACAGATCGTCGTTGCTTGCCTCTCCGTCCGTTCCCGTATAGAGAGGGATCTCCATGCTGATGTATTCACGTACTTCAGCTGTTCCAGCCTTTACCTGCTCGTTCATCCTGCCGTTAAGGACCACAGACATGCCATGCTTTTTTATAAGCTCTTTTTCCCTGCGGCTTGTCCATACGCAGTCAGATAAAATCAGATGGTCAAGCGCTGCAACTCTCCCAGTCTCTTCAAGGGAGGCAAGAACTTCGACCGGTCTCATTCCATATTTTTCAAGACAGAGCTTCACATCGCCCTCATCCTCTGAAAGATGCAGCTGGACTTTGCGCCTGTAACGGCGGCCAAGTTCGATCCCTCTGACAACTGCTTCAAGAGAGTTTGCATGAAAACTGTGCAGGGCCGGAGCTACGATTACCCTGCTGTTTTCATGAGCCAGAAGTGCCGTGAAATTTTTTTCAGCCTCTTCAGGCGTTTCATAATATGAAAGCTGTGAACTCTTTTTTTCGGGATATGCATCTCCATTCACCACATCATAATTCATCCTGCCGAAGAAAAGTCTGATCCCGGTATCCTCCGCTGCTTTGATCACTGCAAGGTCAAGCTCGTTTCCTTTTTTATTGTGGCAGTAAAATGAGACCATTACCGAGGTCTCGCCAAAAGAAAGCATGTGTCCGAAAGCTCTTACACAGCCATAGTAGATCATCTCCGAAGTCATCTTCACACTGTATCTGTATATGGTCTCTCGGCACCATCTTGCCAAATTCCAGCTCCTGTCAGCAATCTCCACATAGATCGACTGCTCCGGGTGCGAGTGGGCATTAAAATCGCCTGCGCTCAGCACATACCCTTCCGGAAAGACATGATCCGGCTCTTGGGGAGATCTGCCCTTACCCATCGACTTTATCTTTCCAGAGATACTATCAACTGTCAGATAGTCAAATTCTTTATACCTGCCCTCTATTACAATATCCATTTAATCCACCTTCCTTATGCAAAGAATAGCTTATTTCTCTGCCAGAATAAAGGGGATCTGCTGAATAATGCGGTAAAACAGCTGTTACGTATAAGCAATAGAGCCGCGCCAGATTATTAAGCAGAGTTAGATCCTCTGGACAGCAACACCTTGCCAGGCCGCAACTTAACGCCAATTTCCCTTCGGCAGTTTAACTGCCATTGCCAAAGTTGCCACTCTGGGCATACTATGCTATAGAATAGTAATACATCTGAAACAGTAATAATATATGAAAGAGGGGTTTTTAAATGAAAGAGATCATAAGCACAGATAAAGCTCCATCTGCTATCGGACCATATTCGCAGGGAGTAAAAGCAGGAGGCTTCCTCTTCCTTTCAGGTCAGGTAGCTCTGGATCCCCAAACAATGACCGTTGTTGACGG
>JAQVPO010000099.1 GCA_028702015.1 Synergistaceae bacterium
CCCTTATGAAGAAGGTCGGGTATGCTCCGCATTATGCCGGTGCAGTTGAAGCATGCGCATCGACAGGCGGACAGCTTATGCCGCCTATAATGGGGGCAGGAGCCTTCATTATGAGTGAATTTCTCGGAGTTTCTTATCTGTCTATTGCCGCTGCAGCGATAATTCCTGCTATGGTCTACTACACGGCTATCTTTACAAATGTCCATGTCCGTGCAAAAAAACAGAAGCTTCAGGGACTCCCCAAAGATCAGCTTCCCGTTCTCAGGGAAATAATGAAGACTGACGGACATCTTCTTGTCCCGGTCATAGTGATCATTGCTACGCTTTTGATGAAGTATACTCCGCTGCGTGCCGGGTTTATAGGTGTTGTCTCAGTTATAATAGTCAGCTCGCTTAAGCAGAAAACCAGAATGAACATCCGCACCCTGATCAATGCGCTGGAAGAAGGAGCCCGGGGCGCTCTGGGGGTTGCTCTCGCATGTGCTCTTGTTGGATTTATTGTGGGCACTTCCTCGCTTACTTCACTGGGCCTTACTATTTCCAATAACATAATAGATATCTCAGGCGGAAATCTTCTGCTGACTTTGATGATGGCCATGCTGGCATGTGTGGTGCTTGGAATGGGGCTTCCTACAACTGCCAACTATATTGTGTGCAGCACCATTATTGCCCCTGCCCTGATCGGAATGAATGTATTGCCGCTGGCAGCGCATCTTTTCGTCTTCTATTTCGGGATCATGGCGGACCTAACTCCTCCCGTATGCCTTGCAGCCTTCACAGGGGCCGGCATAGCCGGAGCAAGCCCTGCCAAGACAGGTTTTACGGCTACAAAGATAGCGCTGACTTCCTATCTTATGCCCTATATGTTCGTATATAATCCGATGCTGCTTATGCAGAACATAATTCCCTACGAGCTCTTTATTCTCGTTGTTTCTGCACTGCTTGGCGTTGTGGTCCTTGCCGGGGCGCTTGAGGGATGGATGTTCCGTTTCCTGAACAAGCTGGAACGTATTGTGCTAGGTCTTGCTGCTCTTGTAGCTATCCACCATAACATGGCGCTGAGTCTTGGAGCGACAGTTGCTATAATCATCCTGATGGTCTATCTTAAAAAGACAGCTAAAAAAGAGGAGATACTTGCTGCGGTAAACTAGAGTCATCAACCTGTTTTTTCGGCGCTCCCTTATTTGGAAGGGAGCGCTTTTTTATTGTATACTTGGCGATAGAAATGGGGGAGTGCGTGTGGATCCAAATTACATCGTACTTTTTGCTGTTATGGGAGGAAGCGCTGTTGGCTACAAACTGGGATTTCCAGCAGGAGCAATGGTTGGCGGTCTTATTGCAGGTCTTATCATCAAAGCTGTTATGCATATGGGGCTTGACCCAAGGCTTGACTGGCTCTCGTGGATATCACAGGCTCTTGTTGCATATGTAATAGTGAGGGGAAGCGATTTTTCTTCTATTGCAGAGATCCCCAGATACCTGCCGGCAGCTGTGGCGTACAGCTTTTCTCTGCTGATCTTCACACTTGGGCTTGCCTGGATCTTCTCAAAGCTGTGCAAAATGGATTTCCTCACATCTCTCTTTGCAACGACCCCAGGCGGACTGACAGGAATTGCAATTGTTGCAGTTGATATAGGCGCAGACCCCACCATATCAGTCTTGTTCAATATATGCAGAATAGTCACGATACTTATTTTAGTTCCGATAATTGCCAATGTTATAGTTAGATACTGATAATAATTTGATGCACCGAGGAAAATGGAGATTTTTCATGAGACGTAATAAGATGAATGATAAACAGTCTTTTATATGGTTTGCACTTTCAGCCTTTAGAAAAATAGTTATGATCATGCCGCATCGTGCGGCAGTTATGCTTGGCGGTATCATAGGCTTCATACTGCCGCTATTTACACGAAATAAGCTGAAAGAAGCTACGGATCGCTGTGCCAGAGTTCTTGCTGTCCCCCGCAATGAGGCTGCGCGTATAGTAAGGTGTGCGTACAGAAATTTCGGCAGAACGGCTGCTGAATTTATAAGGACTCCTGTTATGGCTTCAAGGCTCGATGAAATAATCATAGTGTACGGTGAGGAAAACCTGCGTGAAGCTTACGAAGCGGGAAAAGGAGTATTTGTAGTAACGGCCCATATAGGCAACTGGGAATATGCAGGATCCTGGTGTGCACAGCACGGATATCCAATGAATGGTCTGGGAACGGATCAGCGGGATGAGAGGATCACTGATCTTGTAATGGAACTGAGGAACTCAGGCGGGATGAAAGCGCTTGGCAAGGCTTCTGATCTCAAAGCAATGATAAAAGCACTTCAGTCAGGTGAAATTATCGCTGTTCCGGTGGACCAGGATGCTAAAAAGGCCGGCGTGGTATCTCCTTTCTTAGGATATCCTGCCAGTACTCCTGTAGGAATGGCAAAACTAGCTGCCAAGCTTGGATGCGCAGTAGTTCCTGCATTCTGTTTAAGGTGGCTTGATACGCAAAAGCTTGAGCTGCATTTTCTTCCTGCTCTTAAAGGCAGAGAAGGTATGCCATACGGCAAGGATATCCAGAGCAGCATAGACGACTGCAATGAAATAATTTCAGAGTGGATAAGAAAATATCCCGATCAGTGGATGTGGATGTATCCCAGATGGGAATCAGTCGACCGGGGTGATCTTGATTAAGTGCGGGATAGATCCGGGACGCTATAAGATAGGTATAGCCTTTGCCGAAGGTGACAGGCTGCTCTTTTCTGCGATAATACCCAAATCTTCAGAGGATATTTTGTACAATTCGCTTAAGGAGAAGAATTGGGAGGCTCTTGATCAGTGGAAAAAAGAGGGAAACACCAAATGCCTCGAAGGTCTGGAGCTTGAAAAGATCTGTCTTGGCAACGGGACCTCTTCAGAAGAGATAAGCAGCCGCCTTGAAGGAACCTGTGATCTTGAGATCACAGACGAATACGGTACCACTCTTAAAGGGCGTGAAATGTACTGGAAGCTGCACCCGCCGAAAGGATTTTGGAAGCTGGTGCCCAGATCGCTGAGGACCCCGCCGAGAGACATAGATGATCTTGCTGCATGGATGATAATAAAATAAGGCAGGAAGCTCTTTCTGCCATCTGCCTTATCAAAGAAAAACCTGCTCTGTATGCTGATCGATTATATAAAATATACGGCAGGCAACGATAACTCTGATCTTGCTATTTTTTCTTCTTCTTGTCTTCCTCTTTTTGTCCTCCGGACAGTTTTGCCAGTACATCCCTGTAACCATCTGAACCGTACTCAACAAATTTTTTGACCCTGCTTATTGTCGCAGTGCTGGCCCCAGTTGCCTGTACTATCTGAGGATATGACATCCCCTTAAGGAGCAGGCTTGCCACCTGCAGCCTCTGTGCAAATGCTCTAATCTCTGAAAAAGTGGCAACATCCTCAAGGAAACGGTAGGCTTCTTCCCTGTCTGTAATGGCCACTATTGAGTCGCAAAGCTGATCTGTGAATTCATCTTTCCACTCTAAAGACATGATTATACCCTCCCTATAGTAATGTGCTAAATACTTGCATCGTGTTATCTAAGAATACGATAAAATGATAAATTGTCAAGAGAAAGTAAATTTTGCAGATAATTTGCTCTATACTGGGAGATAAATGTTACAATAGCCTGCACAGTAAAGTGCAGAGAGTAATATTTATTAAGGAAATAAGATGGAGGTAACCGGATGGCTAAGAACATTACACCTAAAGAACAGGATTTTTCACAGTGGTATCTTGACGTGATACGTGCAGCAGAGATGGCTGATTACGCTCCGGTGCGCGGATGTATGGTAGTCCGACCTACCGGTTATTCATTATGGGAAATGATACAGAAACATTTTGACGAGGCTTTTAAGGAGAGCGGCCACGTAAACGCCTCATTCCCTCTCCTTATACCGCAATCCTTCATGGAGAAAGAGGCTGAGCATGTTGAGGGTTTTGCTCCTGAGTGTGCTGTCGTTACTCACGCTGGCGGAGAAGAGCTTGAAGAACCGCTTATAGTAAGACCTACTTCAGAAACAGTTATCGGACACATGTACAGCAAGTGGGTGCAGTCATGGCGTGATCTGCCTATACTCATCAACCAGTGGGGAAATGTCATGCGCTGGGAGAAGCGTCCGAGACTTTTTCTCCGCACCTCTGAATTTCTCTGGCAGGAAGGTCATACGGCCCATGCAACGAAAGAGGAAGCAGTTGAAGAGACTCTGATGATGCTTGATATCTACAGACGTATTATGGTGGAGGAGCTTGCTCTGCCGGTGCTTCCGGGTGAGAAAACAGAGGGAGAACGTTTTCCTGGTGCAGACAACACGTATACATGCGAGGCGATGATGAGCGACAAAAAAGCTCTTCAGGCTGGAACCAGCCACTATCTGGGACAAAATTTCTCCAAAGCTTTTGATATAAAGTTCCAGAATAAAAACGGGGAGATGGATTTCGCGCATACAACAAGCTGGGGAGTTTCAATGCGTCTGATCGGGGCACTTATAATGACCCACTCAGATAATGACGGTCTGGTCCTGCCGCCAAGAGTTGCTCCGACAAAAGCTGTAATAATACCTATTTCGACTGATCCTGCTGTCTTTGACGGAGAGATCGTCCCGAAAGCCAAAGAACTTCAGAGAGCGCTTAACAAGGTTCTAGGCGGGCGTTTTGTCAGCGTTGATACACGGCAGCACCTTCGCCCGGGAGACAGATTTTTCTCCCATCTCCAGAAAGGGGTCCCGCTTCGTCTGGAACTTGGCGAAAGGGAATTCGGGACCGGCAAGGTCAAAGTTGTAAGGAGAGACACAGGAGAAAAAACGGATGTCATGTGGGAGGATCTCGAAAAACGTATTCCTGATATGCTTGATGAGATCCAGAAAAACCTCTTTGACAGGGCATTGAAATTCAGAGAGGAGAACACGCATCAGGCAGCCACTATGACTGAATTCAAGGAAATTATTGAGAAAAAGGGCGGATTTATCGAAGTCTTCTTTGACGGGAGCAAGGATGATGAAAAAGCCATAAAGGAAGCTACAGGAGCAACTCCGAGGTGCTATCCTCTTGAATATTCTGCCGAAAGAGGAAAATGTTTTTACACCGGAAAAGACGGAGCCCGCAAGGCAATTTTTGCCAAAGCCTATTAATATCTGATGATGGCATCCCTGACTATACTGTATTCAAAAAGAATCAGGGCAGCGCTTCAGTTAAGAAAACGCAAAAATAAAGACAAAAGGGGACAGCCTCAGTAAAGCTCTCCCCTTTTTGTTTTATCCGGCGCCTTGTCAGCAGTTCATTGATTTGACATATTATTTGTATTGAAACAACAGGGGGAACACTTTATTTTTAAGTTTGCACTTGACAAATATCTGAAAATAAGATAAATTGCGAAAAATTTAATAGTGAATCAAACCGTTGAAGCGGAGATAAAGATGGCAATGATCCAACAGAGAATCCGAG
>JAQVPO010000100.1 GCA_028702015.1 Synergistaceae bacterium
AGGATCGGTCTTTCTGTCGCAGTTTCCGACATTTTCAAAGGACATACTCAGAGGAAATGAAGAGGTCTCAACACTCTTTCTTGTTGTATTCTCTGTCGGCGTAGGTCTTGGCTCGACTTTGTGCAACAGACTGCTTAGGGGGAAGGTTTCTGCAAAGCTTGTACCTTTCGGATGCATCGGTATGACATCAGCCATTATTGCCCTATATTTCTTCAGCCTTGCAGCACATAAAACAGGAGAACTCGCTGGTGTAATGAAGTTCGTGTCAGAGCCTGTTTCATGGGGAGTTATCCTCTCCTTCCTGATGCTTGCTGCTTCCGGGGGTATCTTCAGTGTTCCCATGTATGCGCTGATGCAGTCCAGAAGCTCTGATGAGCACAGGGCCAGGGTCGTTGCCTGTCTTAATATAACAGATTCCTTCGGGATGGTACTTTCGGCTGTTTTGGTAAGTATGATGCTGATGTTTAAGATATCTATAATAAATATTTTTCTTATAGTTGGTATTGTCAACCTTTTGATAACACCATTACTGAGCAGGCTTGCGAGGGATGAAGATGTTCAATGTCACTGAAAGACGAAGAGAAATCATAAACACAGGGATACTACTGTCAGAGAAGGGACTGATACAGGGAACCGGCGGCAATATAAGCTGCCGTACAGACAAAGGATTTCTTATTACTCCAAGCGGGATGGATTATAGAGGCTTGATCCCAGAGGACATTGTTCTTATGGATTTAGGAGGGGAAGTAATCGAAGGAAACAGGACACCTTCCATAGAAAGAAATATGCATATGCAAATATACCTTTCCAGAAAAGATGTAAATGCTGTTATACATACCCACTCTATATATGCTACAGCGATAGCGGCGGCAAGACAGCCGCTATACCCGATCACTGACAACCAGATAGCCCTTTTCTGCGGGACTGTCCCTGTTGCAGATTATGCTCCGATAGGAACCGAAGAGCTTGCTGAAAATGCAGTACGCGCCCTTGCTGAAGGAAGCGGGGTGCTTCTGTCTAATCACGGCGCTCTCTGTGTCGGCAAAGATCTTAACGAAGCGCTTATAAAATGCGAGATGCTTGAGATATTTTCAAAAATATTTATTCTTGCTAAAGCTGCGGGCGGAGGCTTTGTTTTGTCTGATGAACAGGTAAGATGCGAAGCGGAGGATCTGAGAAAAAGATACGGGCAGAAGTAAATGATATGATCTGCTATATTTGCCTTGACAGCACTTCGCTGTAAAGGTTTATAATAGCCAGACAACTGAATACACGGGGAGCTTGCCTGGCAGGCTGAGAGGAAGTAATCGACTTCGACCCTGGACCTGATTTGGATAATGCCAACGTAGGGAAACGCACTAAATTGTAAAATTTAGCGGGGGACGCGAAAAGGGCGTCCCCCGCTTGTATTTTGAACGGAGGTAAGGATATGAAAGATTCGGAAGGAACAACAGTATTCAGCAGTGCACTTATATGGTTCGGTGCATCTGTATCCATAGCGGAGATACTGACTGGAAGTCTTATCGCCCCGCTTGGTTTTTCGAGAGGGGCGGCAGCTATTGTTATAGGCCATATTATAGGATGCATCCCTTTGTATCTTGCCGGCCTGATAGGATCTGAAACTGGCAGAAGCGCGATGGAAACAGTAAAAATATCTTTCGGACAAAAAGGTTCGATCTTTTTTTCTGTGCTTAACGTGACTCAGCTCGTAGGCTGGACTGCTGTAATGATCATCGGAGGGGGCAGGGCCGTAGCGCTCATAGCTGAAAAATACACAGGGGTATACAATTCTTCTTTCTGGTGTGCCGTAATTGGACTTTTAGTAATTCTATGGATAGAAATAGGCATAAAAAACCTTAGCAAGGTCAACAGTATCACAATGACTGCACTGTTTTTGCTGACAGTTCTGCTGAGTTTCATAGTATTCAAAGGAGGATCTGACAGTATGACACCTGGCAGTATCAGCTTCGGAAGTGCGGTGGAACTCTCTGCAGCTATGCCCCTTTCGTGGCTGCCGCTGATTTCAGACTATACCCACAATTCCGCGAACCCTCGCAGGGCAGCATGGGTCAGTGTGCTGGTATATTTTGCAGGAAGCACGTGGATGTACATGATCGGCCTTGGTGCATCTATTTTCACAGGAGAGAGCGATATAGCCAGGATCATGATGAGCGCTGGTCTTGGTATTGCCGCGGTATTGATAATCGTTATCTCGACAGTGACCACAACATTTCTTGACGTATATTCAGCCGGTGTAAGCTTCAGCAGCATAACAGACCGGATAGGCAGCAAGGCTACTGCTGTTGCAGCATGTATTGCAGGGACTGCCCTGGCAGTGTTTACTCCGATAGAGCAGTATGAAAATTTCCTTTTTCTTATAGGGTCTGTTTTTGCTCCGATGATTTCTATACTTATAACAGACTTTTTTATCCTTAAAAAAGATCACTTTTATGAAAGTCTGAACATGGCAAATTTTGTCCTTTGGGTAATAGGATTTTTGATCTACAGGGGACTCATGGCAGTGGAGACAGTTTTTGGAAATACACTGCCGGTGATGGCGGCAGTTATAATACTTGCTGCTGCAGCAGGCAAAGCAAGAAATATCCTTTCAGGAAATAGAAATTAGGAGGGGCATTGAATGTTTGCTGATATTTTAGAAAAAGTGAGGACAAACTCTCCTCTTGTACATTGTATAACCAACTATGTTACTGTAAACGACTGTGCCAACGTGCTGCTTGCATGCGGAGCATCGCCAGTGATGGCCGATGATGAGCGTGAGGCTGAAGAGATAGCATCTATCGCATCCTCTCTAGTGATAAATATAGGCACTCTCAACAGCAGAACGATCCCCTCCATGTTCAAAGCAGGAAAGAGAGCTAACGAGCTGGGCCACCCTGTGATCCTTGACCCGGTTGGAGCCGGAGCTTCCGTTCTGCGCACATCAACGGCGATGGACCTTATAAGAGAAATTGATTTTGCAGTTATCAGAGGAAATATTTCAGAAATAACGGTCATAGCAGGAGGGGAATCAAAGACGCGCGGTGTTGATGCTTCTGATCCATGGCTTCTGGACGGGGATCTGTCCGAGGACGTAATATCGATGATCCTTGAACTCAGAGAAAAGACCGGATCTGTCATCACTGTCACCGGGGCAAAAGATATTGTTGCCGGAGAAAAAGGTCTTTATATAATCAGAAACGGTCATCCCATGATGTCAAGAGTCACAGGCACAGGGTGTATGCTTTCTGCAATTACAGGAGCCTTTTGTGCGGCCGGCACTTCGGATCTGGCAGCAGCAGCTGCTTCTGCGGCAGCTATGTTTGGATCAGCGGGCGAGCTGGCCTTTAAACGGCTGACTCTATGCGGCGGAGGCACCTCCGCATACAGGTCATACATCATTGACGAGGTAAGCAACATGACTTCTGAAAAGATGAAGGAGGTTATGAAAATTGAGGTTAGATAAAAATTTTTTGAAGCTATATGCTGTAACTGACAGAAAATGGCTTAACGGCAGATCTCTTGAGGAAGAGGTAGAGAAAGCTGTTAAAGCTGGAGTGACCATGGTGCAGCTTCGTGAAAAGCACATGGAATTCGATGAACTGGTCAGTCTCGCGAAAAAAATCGGAGATATAGTCCATAAATATAATGTTCCTCTGATAATCAACGATAATGCAGATGCAGTACTGGCTTCCGGAGCTGACGGCCTTCATGTCGGGCAGGAAGATGTATGTGCGTCTGAGGCAAGACGGAAAATAGGGAGTTCAAAGATACTAGGGGTATCAGCCAGAACAGCAGAAACAGCTCTTGAAGCCGAAAGGTGCGGAGCTGATTACATTGGTGCGGGAGCGGTCTTTTCAACATCAACGAAAGAGGATGCAGAGAAAATGTCTTTAGGCGAGCTGAAGGAACTATGTAATTCTGTCTCTATTCCTGTTGTTGCTATAGGAGGCATAACGGAGGAGAACATAATTGAACTTTCAGGTTCCGGAATAGCCGGTGTAGCTGTTGTATCAGCTATATTTGCAAGCGGTGATGCTGCTGCATCTGCATCAAGACTTGCCTCTGCCGCTGAAAAAATGCTGGTTGGAGAGCAGCAGGAAAGGTGATGTCGGAATGATAAGAAAAGTACTGACAATTGCTGGCTCTGACTGCAGCGGAGGTGCAGGCATACAGGCTGACCTTAAAACAATAACAGCTTTCGGTTTTTACGGAATGAGTGTTATAACTGCACTGACAGCGCAGAACACCATGGGCGTTTCCGGGATACTGGAGGTCGACCCGGAGTTTACTGCCCAACAGATAGATGCAGTTTTTACAGATATCAGGCCTGATGCGGTTAAGGTCGGCATGGTTGCAAATTCATCCCTCATAAAGGTAATCTCAGAAAAGCTTAAAGAATACGGTGCCCGGAATATTGTTGTGGATCCGGTCATGGTATCCACCAGCGGCAGCAGGCTATTGAAAGATGAAGCCGTAGATTCTCTGATAAATGAACTTATACCGCTTGCTGATATAATTACGCCCAATATCCCTGAAGCCGAAGTCTTAAGCGGCATCAAAATTGAAGACATAGAGAGCATGACTGCTGCCGGTCACCTGATATTGAAGACTGCCGGTACAAACACCCTCATAAAGGGAGGACACTTCACGAATAGAGCTGATGATCTTCTAATAACAGGCGGAGGATCAGAAAAATGGTATTATTCGGACAGGATAGACAATCCCAACACTCACGGAACAGGGTGTACTTTGTCATCTGCTATTGCATGCGGGCTGGCTTCAGGGTTTTCTGTGGAGGAAAGTGTAGGGAATGCGAAGAATTACATTCTTGAAGCCCTTAAAAGCGGTCTTGATCTGGGTATGGGCAGAGGACCCCTGGATCATTGCTGCCGGTTAAGGAAACTTGGAGAGTAAACAAAAAAACGGAGGCATACGCCTCCGTTTTTTTATATGCTCTTGATATAGCTAATTATTACTGAGAAATTGCGCTGACAGGGCAGGTTGCCACACAGGCTCCGCACTCAACACAGGTATCTGGATCGACCTTTGCTTTGCCGTCATTCATACTGATCGCCGATGTCGGGCAAACGCCTACGCATGCTTCGCAACCTACACAAGCATCCTGATCAACTACTGCTTTAGCCATTGTAAGAAGTCCTCCTTAAATTATGTTTCAAAAGTATTTTTGCGGAAAAAAGAACCCCGCACCTGCGTATTCTATATTGAAAAAGAGAATGCATCAACCTTTTTCATGAAATACAGAGGTATTTTATTTGTTTAAAAAAACTATTTTCCAATTTTATCTAATCTGGGCAAAATGAAATATATCATTGCCAAACAGATCATACATTCCGGTATCACAACACTTGCGTTATAAAGAAGCGAATAGAGCCATACGTTCATACCTGCAGGTGCGTACTCTGAAAAAAAGACTACTCCAGATATAACAGATGCG
>JAQVPO010000101.1 GCA_028702015.1 Synergistaceae bacterium
CCACCTGCCTGTTTGAAGGTTCACGGAAAACAGTCCTGACGTGGCCGATCTGCTGTAACGATGCGTCAGTAATTACAGCGACGCGGCTCCCTAGAGAGAGAACTTCCCCGAAATTATGGGTCACCATTATTATTGTCATACCTGCTTTATTGATCTCTGCCAGATAGTCGCTCAATTCTTCACGGAAGGAAGGATCGAGTGCAGAAAGCGGCTCGTCAAGTAAAAGCAGTGCAGGATCCACTGCAAGAGATCTGGCGAGGGAGACTCTTTGCTGTTCTCCGCCGGAGAGCGTTTCAGGAGAACGGTTCAGCAGGGGAGCGAGCTTGAAAAGGTCTATCAGTTCGCCAACCCTTTTTTTGTCAGGTTTATCAAGGAATTTCAGCCCCCATTCAATGTTATGGAGGACTGACATGTGAGGAAATAAAGCATAGTCCTGATATACCAAGGCAACCTTTCTCTTTTCAGGAGGAAGATCGGTTACATCTTTCCCGGATATTTTAATTTTACCGCCGCATAAGAGTCTTATTCCCGCTATTGCTTCAAGTAAAATTGTTTTTCCTGCTCCGCTGGGGCCTACTACCATAAAAAATTCTCCGCGGCTGACTTTCAGAGAGAGGGATTCAATATTGAAACTTCCAAGATCAAGGGAAAGATCTTCAATTTCAATCATTACCGATATCCTCTCTTCTCTTTCCAGCTGACATCATCCTGAAGATAATGAACATTCCAAGACAGACTATTATCAGCTGAACAGCAACAGGTGTTGAATATTTTAGCCCGAACGTTGCAAAACGATCATAGATAAGAGTAGGAGCCACCATAGGATGGTAGGCGATTATTACGACTGCGCCGAACTCGCTTACACCTCTCGCCCAGCTCATGATCAGCCCGGAAATAATGCCCTTGCGGGCAAGCGGAAGGGATATCCGGATAAAAACCTGAGGGAAAGAGGCGCCCAGGGTCCTTGCAGCTTTTTCTATGCGGGATGGAACTCCATAGAAAGCGTCTCGTGCAGCATCTACATAAAAAGGGATGGAAACGAACATACACGCCAGTATTATCCCAAGATGGCTGTTTACAGGAGAAAGACCGATCTTTACGAGAGATGCCCCGATGGATGTTTTGGGTGAAAAGGCCATAAGGACAGCAATGCCGGCCACTGTATGCGGAATCATTATGGGAATATCGATCACAGCTTCCAGAAAAGCTTTTCCACGAAAGTTTTTTCTGGCCAGAAAATATGCCAAAGGTGTTCCAAAAAGCGCTATTATGCCTGTTGCTGCTGCTGCAGTCCAGACACTGCGCCAAAGTGCTCCGACTATCTCACTGTCTTTATAGGAAGAAAAGACAAGATCCCAGTCCGCACGTAAGAATAATCCCATTAATGGCCATACTATATAGATGATAAGAAAGGATCCCATAAAAAGCATAAACAAAGATTCTCTTGATGAACGGTGCATTGCGTGCCTCCTGAAAAAAACTGCCGCCTCCCTGGTTAAAGGAGACGGTAGTCATAGCTGGCGGCCGCTCCTCCTTTCCAATTGCGGGAGGCCTTTCCGTTTCCGGAAAAACCTGAGGCCGGTCTCCATAGAATGAATCCTTAGGGGATGCGGCTCGGAGGATCTCTGGTACGCAGAGACTAACTCATACTAGCATTTTAGTTATTTTTGTCAACAAAAATTTATTATTTATAGATCATATTGATATTTATCGAACTATATTAAGCCGAGGGGGAATGTTGACAGTGTAATACAAGCAGCGCACAGGAGCCCGAGGAGATTATATTGATCCATTGATGCAGGTAGAGACGTAATTTTTATCTATTGTTATTACGGGGTAGTAATTAGGGTTTTTTGCTTTGATGGCGCTTTCTATCTTAATGATCAGTTTTGTTGCGCCCGTATTAATCTCTGCAGGCACAGCGACATCAAATATAAGGTTTGTATGGGTATCGCCTTTTACTATTCTGAAATCATGGATCGTGAACCTCTTGTCAATATTTGTGACGATCTCCTCGGTCATTTTTTTCAGGCTGTTGACCTCTTCGTCATCAATAATTATCGGATCCATATGTATTACCAGGTTGATGTTAAGGTCTCTTGCGCAGTCCCTTTCAATGCAGTCTATCATGTCATGTGATTTTATGAAGCTTGCCTTTGCGTCTACTTCAGCGTGTACTGTGGCAAAATATACTTTGGGACCGTAGTTGTGTATAACAAGGTCGTGAATGTTTAATATCCCGTCGTATGAAAGGATCTTTTTTTCTATGCTGTCTACAAGCTCCCTGTCAGGCATCTGTCCCAGTATGGGACCAAGCAGTGATTTGAGGATCTGTACCCCGGACCAGAGAACGAAAAATGCTATTCCTATTCCCATGAAGCCATCTATCTCAAATCCTGTGAACGAGGAGACTATTGCTCCAAAGAGTACTGCTGAAGTAGCCAGCACATCGTTCATTGAGTCTGCTGAGGCTGCTTTTATTGCCGAAGAGGAGATGATTTCTGCTATCCTTGCATAAAATCTGCTCAGCCATAGCTTAACGGCTATCGAAACGGCGAGGATAACGAACATTACCGTTGAATATTTCGCAGGCTGAGGGTTTATTATTTTATCTGCAGAGGACCTAATGATCTCTATACCTACAAACAATATTGCGATACCTAGTATAAATCCTGTCAGATACTCTATTCTGGCGTGTCCGAAAGGGTGATCTCTGTCTGCCGGTTTGCCTGACAATTTAAAGCCGATAAGAGTCACTATGGATGATCCGGCGTCCGACAGGTTATTTATGCCGTCCGCAATAACTGCGATACTATTGAATAAAGTTCCGGCGATTATCTTGCTGAAACTTAAAATAATATTCAAGATCAGACCTATGCTGCCGGATAGGGCTCCATAGTTTCTTCTGACTGCTGGATCTGAAATATTATTGCTGTTTTTTATAAAACTTCTGATCAAAAAATCGAACAATCCGATCACCTTCGAAATAACTGCCGGAATATGTATCCGTATATGATAGCAGTAAAGAGTAAAATTGAAGCTTGCTGATTTTATCTGATTTTTCAGATATTTGCTGAACAATGTGAGACTTAAGTTATAAGGAGAATCTTCTTAGCAAAAAGAGCGGCTTCCTGATGGAAGCCGCTCTTTTTCATATCCATAGGTTCGGTGCAGTCCGATATTACCACTTGCCTCTGCTTACATGCCCTGCGATCTCGGCCTTGCTTCTCTGCTTGATCACTGTTGCTTCTTCAGATGCCTGTTTGAAAAGAGCTACACAAGGAGGATCAAGGTTGATCTCGATCCCTTCTTCTGCAAGCTTTTTAAGTTTGTTGGCCAGTCTGACGATTTCCATATGGATGTCGTTAGTTCTGACTGACATAAGGACTTTCTTTGCTTCTTCTTCTGTTAGAGCTGTAAATTTCTCTGCTTCCGCTCCGCATTTCGGGCATTTTTCAGGTGCTTCGGGGCCTTCATGGATGTAACCGCAAACTGAGCATTTCCACAACATGTCATATACCTCCCGGGTATTTGATGAAAATTTTTGTTTTTTTGCTGCATTTGATTTGCTGAAAGAAAGAGCAAACTGTCAAATACTTAAGATGATTATAATTATAGCATGTAAATACCTAGCTGCCAGTCAATTTTACTTAGAGATAATGATTCTGTTTCGATTATCTATTCTGAGATGAACAAAAGTAATTTTTATAACTATAGGGCGGCAATGACATTGACACTTTTATCACGAAACCTTTATACTATTTGAAATCAATTTAGAAGACCTATAAATTCCTCTTTTCCGGATATTCCGGCATAGCGGTTTTATAGTCAATTAACTGGCAGTCTGTCTGCAGGGATAAGTTTCTGTGCAGAGGGAGGATCTTGATGTGAGTCATTGTATGTTACGCTCTCAGAAGCCTTCCTCTTAAGAGGAAGGCTTCTTTATTTTAACCTATTATTGAAAGGCAGGTGGAGATCCAATGGAAGAAAATCGAATAGGAGTAGCTGCCGTAATAATTGAAGGACCTGATTCAGTAAAAGAAGTAAATGATGTTCTCCATGAACACAGCGCTATCATAGTTGGCAGAATGGGGATCCCATACAGGGAACGAGGCGTTAATGTTATTTCTCTTGTCCTTGATGCCACTCCCAACCAAATAAGTGCCCTGACCGGTAAGTTAGGAAAGATAAAGGCAGTTTCTGTGAAGGCTGTAATGTCAAAAGAACGGATTTCCTGAATCAAGCAATTTAACATAGTACTTGCACAATGTAACGTTAAAAAATCAAACAGCGCGAAACAACTTATAAATCATAAAGGAGAGATTTCAGTGAGAAAGATATTTTTAGCTGTATTGCTTGTCCTGTCAGTTACGGTAACCGGAGCGTTTGCCTCAGATATGCCAGCAAGGCTTGGGATCACATATGTAAAAGCGCCTTTGAATATTCCATCAATAGTTGCAAAATATAATAAGACATTTGAGAAAGAGTATAAAGGAGTCGATCTCTTTTTTCCCGAAATAACAGAGGGCCCAAAACAGACGGAAGCGCTTGCTGCCGGAGAAATAGGCATAGCAAGCTGCCTGGGTTCAACATCAGCTATTCTGGCAGCTTCGGAAGGACTTGATATAAAGATCATGGGTATATACTCCAGGGCTCCTAAAGCTTTCATGATAGTTGTAAAAAACCCTGCGATAAAGAGCGTCAGGGATCTTAAAGGCAAAAAAGTGGCAGGTCCAAAAGGGACGATACTCCATCAGCTTCTTGCTTCTGCCTTGGATAAAGAAGGCATGTCTGTTAAAGATCTGGAATTTGTGCAAATGGATCTCTCCTCCGGTGCGAACGCCCTGGCGACCGGGAGCGTAGATGCAGCTCTTCTGGCTGGTCCGGCTGCCTATAAGGCGCTGACATCAGGATCACGTATGCTGAAAAATGGAGAAGGGCTTATTGATGCTACGATCGTAATAGCTACAACTGAAAAATTTGCGAAGAAAAATCCCAAGGCAGTCTCAAAATTTATGGAGGGGCACAGGAAGACTTTGGAATGGATAAAAAAGAATCCGGACAAGGCTGCCGATATGACTCAGAAAGAGACCGGTCTTCCGATGGAAGGAGTCAGTATGATGACGCCCTGGTATGATTTCGACAGCACAGTAAGAAAGAGCGACATCGAAGAGCTTGCAAAGACCCAGAAATTTATGCTTGAGAACGGGCTTCAGCGTAAAAAGATTGATGTAAATTTACTGATGATGAGGTGATAACGTGGATTTACAGGAAACTCCAAGAGCAAACCGGCTGCATATAGGATTTTACGGCAGGCGCAATGCGGGAAAATCGAGCCTTATAAACCTTGTGACAGACCAGCATACCGCTCTTGTCTCGGACCACGCAGGAACGACTACTGATCCGGTCATAAAGAGTATGGAACTGCTGCCTATCGGGCCGGTAGCTG
>JAQVPO010000102.1 GCA_028702015.1 Synergistaceae bacterium
AATTCAGGCACATTCTTGTCGACGAGTTCCAGGATACGGACGGTCTGCAGGATCTTCTGCTGAAAGGTATATGGAAAGAGGATGTCAGTACCCTTTTTATAGTTGGCGATATCAAGCAGTCGATATACCGTTTCCGGCATGCAAACCTTAAGATATTCCAGGAATATATTGACAGGTCGAAGCATTGCGGCACGAGCCGCTGCAAATACATAACACTGGATAAAAGCTTCAGGACACGGGACAGGCTTGTAGAAAAGATCAACGCTGTTTTCGGATCGGTCTGGTCAGAAGGGATAGAAAAAGGTACCTCGATGGAATATGAGCCATTAAGCTCTCCTTCATCCGAGGAATGGTGGCAGAAGAGGAACGGCAGCCCGCTTATCCCTGAGTTTGAAGTCCTGGTATCAAGGCAGAAAAGATGTTTTGATGAGGAGAAGAAAAAGTATGTAAAAGGCGAGAAAATATTTGACACAAGGGTAAGGCTTTACCGGGAGCTGTCTGCAAAAATAAGGGAGATCCACGGATCAGAAAGACTTATCTGGGATAAAAAAATTGAGGGAGAAGATAAATTCAGACCTGTAAAATGGAGTGATTTTGCTCTCCTTGTTCCAAAAAGAACATTTTATGATGCGATCGAAGAAGCTTTTGATTCATCGGGGATACCCTATGTCCTGTGTACAAGGAGAGATTATTTTACCAGAGGGGAGATCGCAGATCTGGTTAATTTCATCTCGCTTCTTGCCGAACCGGATGACCTCTCCTATCTTGCAGGATGGGCCGCCTCTCCGCTCAGCGGGATGCCTCCCGGCGAAACAGAAGAACTGCTGGCGGGGATGCATCAGGAGACGCCCTCCGAAGCTTCTCCTTCGCTTTATGAGATAATAAGGAACAGGTATCCGGAACGGATACTTTATCTGGAAAAGATGAGAAAAAAAGCAGAGCTCAGCGGAGCTTCCGCGGTCATAAGGGAACTGCTGTGCTCTCCTGAAT
This sequence comes from Synergistaceae bacterium, assembly GCA_028702015.1. GTDB lineage: Bacteria > Synergistota > Synergistia > Synergistales > Synergistaceae > Caenicola. The sequence continues at coordinate 991 of JAQVPO010000102.1, forward strand.
TTCTGACGTCATATGAGCCGGAGCAGAGGCGCCGCGTAAGAGCCAATATATCATACATGGCAGAGATAGCGTCAGAGTACGAAATTTCTCAGGACCGCTCTCTTGCGGGGTGTGCTGAGTACATGCGTTTTTCTGTAAAAGAATCAAAACAGCAGGAGGAACCGGAGATAACGGACGAAGATCATGATGCTGTAAATGTTCTGACCATACACTCAGCAAAAGGTCTTGAGTATCCTGTTGTCGCACTTGGCGGAGCGGAAGAGAGACCCAAGAGTCCGCCATCTCTTGATGTTTCTGTTAGGTATGGTGTAGTTGCAAAACATATGCCTGATTTCCTTAAGGATCCTTTAAAAAAGACGGATATTACAGTTTCCGGTATGTGGCACGAGGAGATGGAGACCCGCGCCCTTCTCGAAGAGGAGGAGCGCTTCTGGTATGTGGCTTCTACAAGGGCAAGAGATAAGCTCATTATATGCGGTCTTACAAAAACCAGCGGTGCTGACGGTTCAGAAATACCGCCGGCTGATGATAGTTTTCTTGGTATGATAAGGAAGTCAGAAGAAGCGAAAGAAGAATGGGGACAATGTCCTGAAACAGCCCCCGCACCTTATTGCGGGCAAAAAAATAAAGCAGGAAACATGCTGTCTGCGGCAGAATATATGCTCTGTCCTAAAATAACCTCTCCGGCAAAGCTTGCCAGATTGTCAGCTTCAGCGTACGCGATGATATCATGGTGTCCCGTGGCCTACAGGATAGGTTACAGACAGGGTCGGGCGATGCCATGGATGCTTAAGGCGGGCGAAGGGTCAGGCGGTTCGGAGTTCGGGAGCCTGGCGCACTGGATCCTGTCAAAGTGGAATTTCTCTCATGATACACTGGCGGAGTGGCTTCCTGAAAACGAGAGCGCTTTTCAGACAGCCCTGAAAAAGGTGCCATATGAACTAAGGGAAGAATTTAAATCGTCACATTCAAGAAAAGAGATACGAAAAATACTTTCTGCTTATGCAGAGAGTGAAGAGGGAAGGACCATTGCTGTTCTGGCCTCGGCAAAAGACGTGAAAAAATTATGGAGGGAAACGCCCTTCAGAGTGCATGACAGGGACCTCCTCATGGTTGGCGCAACGGATATTTTCTGGGAAGAAGAGAATGTCATTCGGCTCAGAGACTGGAAAACGACGGCTGATGAGACGGCACCGGACGAGTACTATGAAGAGCAGCTTAAGTTCTATGCTTATGCCATGCATATTTTCAGGAAGGAAAGGGGGCTTAGGGATAAAAAAATTGAAATAGGGATAAATTATCTCAGAAGCAGCAAAGAAAAGAAGGTCATTGAAATGTCGGAAGAAGAAACAGTAAACACAGGTGAGCAAATTCACGGAGCCGCTGTTTTCACACTTTTGGATATTTTCGAAGCAAGGAATGAACATTGTTCAAAATGTCCATGGAAAAATGTTTGTTCAAAAAAACATATATAACCTCACTATAAGCTGATAATATTAATTCTGTTATTTAATTTTATAATGAAAATAATGCTTAAGTGTTTATTTTATCCTAATGTGTGAAAATTGACGCAATTAAGGGTAGAGGTTAAAATCACTTGGTGTTTGCTAATAGTAAGACCCATGGATCATGAGGGGAGGTGAGTTTGTTGACAGAGAATTTGGCACAGGAAATACGTGAACAAGAGTCTCTGGCGAAAGCAATCATTGCTGATGCAAAGACTGAGGCTGCTAAAATAATTGCATCTGCTCAGGCAGAGGCTGAACAGTCAATAAAAGACACAAAACAGCAATGTCACAGGCAGTGGCGCGAATCTGTCGCAAAAGCTGAAAAAGAAGCTGAACTGAAGGCCGGAGACATACTGGAAAAAGGCCACAAAACAGCTCAGGAATACTATGAAAAGAAAAAGACTTCGACTGCTCAAGTGGCCGATTGGCTGGTGAAAGAGGTGATGACGACATATGGCTCTTGCTGAGATGAGTAAGGCGCGCATAGCTGTTCATAGATCTGTTGCAGATGAGCTTGTGGGGAAACTGCAGGCACTGGGCTGCTGCGAGTTCACAGGAGAGGCCAGCGGTACGATAGACAGTACGGCAATGCTCCAGCTTCGGGCCAGGCAGCGCCATATAGACGAGCTTCTCAGCGATGTGAGATTTACGGTGCGCCTTCTTGAACCACTTGAAGAGAATAAGGGAAGTTCATTTGCCAGAATGTTGGGTGACGTTCCTGCCATTGGATTTTCCGAGCTTGCTGCAAAGGCTGACGAAGAAAAATTCAAGGCATTTGTTGCTGAGCTCAGAGAAAAAGAGAGAAAGGCTACAGAGATCAGGTCTGAGATTTCAAGGTTAAAAGGTCTTCTCGCTCAGTCAATACTTCTTAATTCAATCAAATATCCTCTGGAATTCTTCACTGCGGGGACAGAAATGATAGCAGGAGCTGTCTATGCTGTTCCAAAGCCCTCTGCATCTGATTTTATATCAAGGCTTGGAGCAGAGCTTGGTGATTTTATAGAATACCAGCGGCTTCCTGAAAACGAAAAAGATCCGGTTTCGACATTTGCAGTGCTTTTTAGAAAATCCGATCTTGAAAAAATACAAGCCGTCTCTTCCGAATTTTCCGCAGGAAGACTTGATGTGCCTAAGGATTTTGAGCTGACTGCAGAAGAGGAACGCATAAAACTGACTTCCGGAATTGAAAAAGCAGAGAGGGAAGAAGCAGTTCTCTCTGCAGATATCGCATCAAAGGCCGAAGAAGGACTTTATATGTCACGATACTACGGTGATTACTGGAACATACTCAGGGACAGGATAGAATCCATGATATCGGGTGTGCCTACGGACGATGTCTTCATCTGGTCTTTCTGGATGCCCAAGGACTGTATCGGCATAGTTGAAAAAACTATCGGTCCCTATGAATCGCTCTCAGAATTTTCACTGATAGAACCTGACGAAGGTGAACTTCCGCCGACACTGCTTAAAAATCCATCATGGTCGTCCTCAATGGAACCGCTTACCCTGATGTATGGTACGCCGACTTATGGCGGAGTGGACCCGACATCTCTGATGGCTCCCTTTTTCTTTCTTTTCCTGGGAATGTGCTTCGGAGATGCGGGATACGGACTGCTGCTGAGCGGAGTTTTCGGCTACTTTATCGTAAAGCATCAGCTTTCTCCCACTCTGCGCAAATTTTTTGTTATGCTTACCATCGGTATGCTTTTCTCTGTCATGGTGGGAGCTCTTACGGGATCCTGGTTCGGGGACAGCATAACCGCGTTTCCATTCCTTAGCTCACTTGTCCCTGTAAAGGATGCTCTGCAGTTTCTGGATCCGATGAATGATCCTATGACACTGCTTACTATTTCTCTGGGGCTGGGGTTCGTGCAGGTTATTTTCGGACTTCTGATCGCCTTCAATAACAGCTGGAGAAAAGGAGAACGATTTGAAGCAATGGCTGACCACGGAGGATGGATAATCTTCCTTACCGGACTTCTTCTGACCGGGCTAAGCTCTTCCGGGTCACTGACAGGTCCTGTCGCGGCAATTTCAAAATATATAGCCGCTGCAGGAGCGCTTATTCTTGTAGCCACACAGGGCAGGACGAAATCAAACATTGCAGCGAAACTCTTCTCCGGTATTCTAAGTCTCTACAATGTCACAGGGTATCTTGGAGATGTGCTCAGCTACAGCAGACTGCTTGCTCTGGGGCTCGGTTCAGCCGCAGTAGGGATGGTCATCAATCTGCTTGCGAAGCTTGTGGCAGGAACTCCCTATGTAGGTATACCGCTTGCTGTCCTGATATTTGTTATCGGACATCTCTTCAGCATAGCGGTCAATCTTCTTGGCGCATTCATCCATTCGCTGAGGCTTCAGTATGTAGAGTTTTTTGGGAAGTTTTACGATGCAAACGGCAAAGATTTTACTCCGCTGCGCAACGTGACGACCTTTGCCCGCTTGTCAGAAGAAAAACAATAAAATTTTAAAATAAAAAAATAACAAAATTAAGCATTTATTAACTGAGGAGGTAATAGTTCACTATGGAAACAATGCTCGCAACGATTTCCGAACAGCTGGGCCCGATGCTTGTAATACTTGGGGCAGCACTGGCAGTAGGTTTTGCAGGGTCTGGATCTGCATGGGGAATAGGAATAGCCAATGAAGCTGCTGCCGGCATCATGACCGAGGATCCAAAAAAATTCGGTTATGCACTGGTCCTTCTTGCCCTTCCCGGAACACAGGGTATATATGGTCTGCTTGTCGCAGTCCTCTCCCTGCAGAAAGCCGGACTCCTCGGAGCAGGCGATGTTACCCTTTCCGTCTGGCAGGGACTCGGCATATGTTTTGCATGCCTCCCGATAGCTATCTCAGGTTTCTATTCAGCTATCTGGCAGGGCAAGTCTTCAGCTGCTTCAATATTGATGA
>JAQVPO010000103.1 GCA_028702015.1 Synergistaceae bacterium
CATCGCCTATGCCGACAGTAAAAATATTTTTACGGGAGCAAAGCACAGATATCCAATCCAGTGAAGGTGTCCATGGAGAAATGTCTTCACTTTTCATATTGTAAAACTTACCGTCCGCAGCACGTCCCGGACGTTCTGTAAAGATAACAGCATCAGGAGAAAAAGAATCAAGCCTGTCAAAGCTGTCAACTTCCTTGACCTTACTTTCCGCAAAACCAGCTGCCGCAGCACATGCTTTAATTGCATCCACACAAAGAGCATCTGTCCAGATCTCTGTTTCAGCATTATGCCGCTCCAAAGCCCTTGCTATTATTACAGCTCCTCCAGGCCCATCGGTTTCAGGCGCACCTGAAGCGGGGATATAAAAACCGGAAACAACAGCTGCCCGTGAAACATCTGAAAGAATTTCCGCAGCTTCCTGCCAGCATTGTTTTTTACATAGATTTGAGATCCCTCTGTTTCCTTTATTTGATGCAACCGTTCTGGTCAGTTCTTCTGCAAAACTTTCTGGCAATTTGTATTTTTTCATTTGAGTCTCTCTTTAAATGCTGAGCGTTTCAACAAGCCTGAGCATATCAGCGTCCAGTTCCCGTCTTGTTTCCCATGCAGTTCTGATTTCAGAAGAAACGATTTTACCGTTTATCCTCCCTACCATCATGCCTCTTTCACCCTTCATAATAAGTTCTACTGCGGCCGCTCCAAGCCTTGAAGCAAGCACAGTATCAAAGCATGACGGGGCGCCGCCCCTCTGGAGATGCCCCAGTACAACGATCCTCGGGTCATAGCTGCCCTCTCCCTTCAGCTTTTCTGCAAGTTCGGAAGCTGACATGACTCCTTCGGCTAAAACGATAAGAGAGTGCGTCTTGCCTCTCTCTTTTGCATAGCTGAGTTTGCTGCATAAAGCTTTAATATCAGGAGCGATCTCCGGCAGAAGGACAAATTCCGCCCCGCAGGCAACTCCTGTCTCCAAAGCAAGAAACCCTGCATTCCGCCCCATTACTTCTACAATAAACATCCTGTCATGACTGGATGCTGTGTCACGAAGCTTGCTTATACACTCAAGGGCAGTATTGCACGCGGTATCAAAGCCTATCGTACAGTCCGTACCTGCCATATCATTATCTATCGTGCCGGGTATTCCGACGACAGCAACTCCTCTGTTATTGAGCTCGTTGGCTCCTCTGAAAGAACCATCTCCGCCGATGACGACCAGAGCATCAATATCATTTTCTTTAAGTTTTGAAACCCCTGCATTGACTCCCTCCGGCCGCATAAACTCAGGACACCTTGCTGTCCTCAGGATAGTACCGCCATGCAGCAGAATTCCACCAACGGAACTCCTGGTCATAGGAACAAGATCGCCTTCGATCAGTCCTTCGTATCCTCTCCGTATGCCTACAACATCAAGCCCGCTGTATAGAGCAGTACGTGTAACTGCTCTTATCGCTGCGTTCATGCCTGGAGAATCTCCTCCGCTTGTAAGAACACCGATCCTTTTCAACATGACTTACGCCTCCCTGTTTCGCCTGATCGTATAATATTGATTTACATTCATCATATATTGCGTTAATCAACAGAAAGAAACCTATTCTCTGTTCCAGACAGCCTCATTTTCCTGGGACGGTATCCTTCTTGACCACACCAGTACGGAAGACACCTTGCCCTCAGCTTTTTCGACTGCAGATATCGCCGCACGTAAAGTGTTTCCAGTAGTATATACATCATCTACCAGCACAGCAGTTACTCCTTTAAGGCTTCCTGATGCACCTATAGCGTCTATCGGCATCATATGCCTTAATGAGCTGGCCTTGCCGGCCTGCGGAACAATGTCATTTCTCCAGAAAAGGATCCTGTCATCAGCAGGTATCTTAGATATCTGAGAAACTCCTTCAGCCAGCAGCAAGGACTGGTTATATTCCCTCCTGCCATATTTGTGCAAAGGCACAGGCAGAAGGATATCTGCATATAAGTCATTAAAGGTTTCGCCCATAAGTCTGCCCATTGGCATCCCAAGAGAACGGATGTTTTTGTATTTCAGGTTCAGTAAAAGTTCACGAGAAAGGCCTTCGTGAAGCGAAAGCGCATGACAGGGGATTGAACCGCTGCAGCACTCAAAACCATAGGGCGCACCGCATTTGACACAAAATGAAGGCAAAGGAGAAATAACCGTACGCATACAACTATCACAGCAAGGCACGCCAATCCTGCCGCAAACTGGGCATGTCTCAGGCCATACAAAATGAAGAAGAGGATGCACAATGGCATCAGTCACAACTTTAAAAAAAGGACACCGCAGGGATGTCGAAGGCATATCTTTTCGGTGCCCCCGCAGCGTCCTAATAAACAAACTCGGCCCTATGCAACTGCAGCTGCTTTTTTGAGTATGTCTGCCTTGTCAGTACGCTCCCATGTAGGAATAGGATCAAGGTCCATGCGTCCCATATGTCCATAGGCAGCTAATCTTTTATAACGCGGTTTCCGGAGTTCAAGATCTCTGATTATTGCGGCTGGACGGAAATCAAAGTGCTTTCTTATCAGCTCTGTGATATTCTCGTCAGGGATCGTTCCTGTGCCGAAAGTCTCCACCATTATTGAGACAGGCTTTGCAACGCCTATCGCATAAGCAACCTGTATCTGGCAGGCCGCGGCGAGCCCTGAGGCTACAACATTTTTAGCTACGTATCTGGCCATGTATGCTCCAGATCTGTCTACCTTAGTTGGGTCTTTCCCTGAAAACGCCCCTCCGCCGTGGGGAACAGCTCCGCCATAGGTATCGACAATTATCTTTCTTCCGGTGAGACCGCTGTCCGCCTGAGGTCCTCCCATAACAAAACGTCCTGTCGGATTGATAAGGATCTTTGGTTTTTTTTCTATCAAAGACTCCGGAATAACCGGTGCTATCACATATTTTTCCACATCTTCAGCAATCTGCGGCTGGTCCACGGCAGGATGGTGCTGTGTGCTTACAACTATCGTATCGACGCGCACAGGCTTCCCTTCGACATACTCCACAGTGACCTGTGCCTTGCCGTCGGGACGGAGATAAGGTATCGTCTTGTTCTTCCTCACCTCGGCAAGCTTGCGTGTCAGTTTATGGGCAAGGGATATTGGCATGGGCATCAGTTCCTCTGTTTCATCGCATGCATAACCTACCATCAGTCCCTGGTCTCCTGCACCTATTTTGTCTATTTCATCTTCTGAGAGATCCCTTGCTTCAAGTGCATTGTCCACGCCCTGTTTTATATCTGCAGACTGTTCATCTATAGCTGTCAGAACTGCGCATGTGTCTCCGTCGAATCCGTATTTTGCCCTTGTGTAGCCTACCTGCTTAACCGTATCCCTTGTTATCTTGGGAATGTCCACATAGCAGTTTGTGGTTATCTCTCCTGCTACTACAACAAGTCCTGTACTGACAAGAGTTTCACATGCGACCCTGCCCATAGGGTCTTCCTTCAGGATAGCATCCAGTATCGCATCTGATATTTGATCTGCGAGTTTGTCAGGGTGTCCCTCCGTCACAGATTCTGACGTAATAAGATACCTTTCTTTGCTCATTTCAAACACCTCCGTTTATTTTTGCAGCTGATTTACAGCATACTGCCTCATGATTTTATTGCTTAATACTGTTTTTGAACAGGGCATATAGCTTAGCGCCCCTTACATGATCTTCAGGAATATTCTATTGGTCTGCGCTGGAGTATAAGCAGTCCGTCTCGTGTTTCAAATCCAAGCTTGCACATAAATCCTATAAGTTCACTTGTATAAGTAACTATTACCGGAACAGGCCTGATAGACGGATGAGTGAGGGCGTACCTCAGAAGACTGGAGCCAAGGCCTTTTCCCTGGTGATCGGGATGAACAAGGATATCCCATAAAGAACCCCTGAAAACAAAATCTGTGAGTATCCGGCAAAAAGCTACGAGCTTGCCATTATATCTGACAGAAAAACACATGCTGGTTCCTTCAAGCATCGTTTCTATCTGTTCAAGCGAGCGACTCCTGCCCCAGCTTGTGAACCTGTACAGGTCCTGAAGTTCTTCCGGCAGTATTGCCAGCTTGCTGTCATAATAATAATATCCCGGACAAAAATCATCCCTGTTTTCAAAATTTTGTTTCATCCAGTTCATCCTCTGCTTCTTCAACGTAATCACAGTCTTCATCATTCTCACCGCATGAAGCAGTTTTTTCTTGTATATGGCCAGCCAGAGCCAGCCCTCCGATGATTTTTCGGAGATCCCCGCGTCTGGCGTCCTTGCTTATTGTCAATTCCATAACCTGTCCGGCACCGCATTTTGAACAGGTCCAGACTGCCCGTGCAATTCCATCTGAACCTGGTGACCCGGCAAGGACCTTAACTTCACCGCATTTCTGACAAGCAACAATGAGCATATGAGAACCTCTCCCCTTAGTGTATAACAAAGGACTTAAATATAAACTATACACTGCCGGCTTTCAGAAAAAACGACACAGCAGGTATTTATTGCTGGGCAGGCATAAATAAGTGGTAACCTTTAATTTATTTCAAATCTTATTTTTACAGGACCTTCTGTGTATATATCCTCGGCAGCAAAAATCCTGACCTGTGCGTCAGAATCAGAACTTGCTACATCTTCAACAACCTGCATAAATTCAGATGTATCTATTGAGCCAACGTTGCCGCTCAGCGGATCTCTCAAGACTCCTTCTTTAGCCGCCCTTAAATTTACGTCACGCAGCATGAGAAACAGAGTCTCTTCGACTTTTTCGCGTACCATACCTTTTTTTATTACTTTATCTGCAAGCATATCTCCGGAAGCAAGTATAAGTTTGGTGCTGTAAATCTCCAGACCTGCCATCACAGCCTCCCCCTCTACCGCATTTGAAAGCGCAGTCAGCCTTAAGAGATAGCGCCCTGGGGTTTTAAAAAGAACTGCTTTAGCCCTGTCAACTGAATTTTTATCCACCATAGGTTTTTTAATAGACTCCGGCTTCGTTCCAAAACGATAAGCAAGCAGAGCCTGAGCTTCTTCTGTAAGTCTATCGACCGCCTGATCTATCTGCTGAGGGGTGAATTCTGTTCCTTTAATTACTGCCTGTGCCAGTCTTTCTCCTGTCAGGGCAGCGATTCTGCCTTCTCTTAATTTCTGTATATCAGCCCTTAGCTTCTCTGCTTCTTGCTTAAGAAATTCGACGGAAGCCTCGAGTTTTTTGCTTTCGCTTTCAAGAATAGACAGAGGACATCGAGCCATATGTGCATACGGCTCTTGAGGGAGACACTCATTTTTCGTATCCGTATCTTTTTGAGTATGAAGGAGGACTTTATATGGTCCCGGAGAACTTTCAGTCCGGTGAGCTGGCCATTTACCATGCGGCTGGAAGCCCTGACCGCTGGGAGAAGGCAGCAGT
>JAQVPO010000104.1 GCA_028702015.1 Synergistaceae bacterium
TGAAGCATGGTCCTTATGATATACCCCTCGGTTGTGTAACGATGGAGATCCGTTACCAGGATCCCTCGAAGCCCATCGATCCCGAATGCACGCTTTTGAAGAATAAACTGGGAGCTCCCAGATAAATTAAACAAGAATTTGTGTTGGAAGAAAAATGGCAGGATGACTGTTTTTCTTCCATTTTTTAAAAACCAGGAGGTAAAAATAATGAAGCCAAATCTTGCCGTAGAGTACTGCGGAGTTAAATTTAAAAATCCAATGGTCATAGCATCTGCTTCGCCAAGTAAAAACGGTGAATACATGAAGCGCTGTGCAGATTCTGGAGCAGGCGGAGTCATCGCAAAAACTTTCAGTCCTGAACCATTGGCGCAAAAGTACGTATCCCCCCGTTTTACGGTCCTGAATAAAAAAGGCTGGCCCCACAGTTATTCGAACTATTCCTGCGAATTTTTGGCAACCTACAGCACTGAAGAATGGATGCAGGAGATGAAGATCGCAAAAGCTGCCTGTGATGAGAGAGACTGCACACTGGTAGGAAGTATATCAGGGAACTCAAAAGAGAGCTGGACAGAACTAGCAAAAAGGATGGAAGACATAGGGCTTCCAATGCTTGAGCTGAACTTTGGCTGTCCGCACCCAAAAGATCTTGGATACAAGAGCGGACAAGAGCTAGGGAACTCTCCCGAGGCGGCGGCAGAAGTAACGAAGATAGTCTGTGACAGCGTAAATATCCCTGTCTTTGTGAAACTGACAAGCGAAGCTGTAAATATCGTTGATGTTGCGGGTCTTTGCAAAGCTTCCGGAGCAGCAGGTTTTACAGTTGTCAACAGATTCTCTGCGCTGGATGTAGATATAGAAACTGGACGCCCCCTTCTTCACGGAGGATTTGCCGGAGTGGGAGGCCCCTGGATGAGGCCTATCACACTTAAATGGATAGCAAAAATAGCAGAGGCACACGGTATGCCTATCTCCGCAACGAACGGTATATTCAGTTGGGAAGATGTGATCAAGTGCATCATGTGCGGAGCTACCACAGTCCAGACTTGTACAGCTATCATGTATGGCCCTAAACAGTTTGGCGAGGTAAAGGTTTTCCTTGACGGAGTAGAAAAATATCTTGTTGATCACAACATTGATGACATTAATAAATTGAGAGGCATTACACTGCCCCAGATCACGACATGGGACAAGGTCGACCGTGATCACAAGGCGATCAGCAGGGTCGTAGAAGACAAGTGCATAGGCTGTGGACTCTGCCCCAGCTGGTGTTTCTATGACGCTATCAAGATGGTCGAAAAAGATGGTAACAAGAAAGCTCTTATTGATCCGAACAAGTGTGACGGATGCGGTCTTTGTCCGGCCCTTTGTCCAAAGGATGCAATAGTAATGGAGGGTGAAGTTCCAATATACCTTGGTGATTTCAATTAAACAAATTCTAAAAATGTTTGATACATACACGATCAGAGTAACAGAAAAGGAGCTGAACTAAAGTGGATATGAAAACTATCACTTTTACCGTTAACGGAAAACCACAAAAGGTCCATGTCAGGACAAACTGGACATTGGCCAGCGTCCTCAGGGAGCAGTTAGGTCTTCTGGGAACAAAGATCGGTTGCGGAGAGGGAGAATGTGGCGCTTGCACTGTTCTGATGAATGGCAAGACCGTAACTTCCTGCCTGGTCCTGGCAGTACAGGCTGACGGAGCTGAAATAATAACAATTGAGGGTCTTGAAAATATGGATGGGACACTTCATCCGGTCCAGGAAGCATTTGTTGAGGCCGGAGCGGTACAGTGCGGTTACTGTACTCCGGGAATGGTCATGTCGACGATCGCGCTTCTGGAAAAGCACCCGGAACCTACAGAAGAAGAGGTAAGAGAAGGTCTTACTGGAAATCTTTGCAGGTGCACCGGATACCAGAAAATTTTTGAGGCTGTACAGATCGCTTCCAAGAAAATGAGGAGGGGATAAATATGGCTATGACACGGTACGAAAAGGGCGACTACAAAATCATTGGAACTAAGCGACCATACGTAGACGCAAAAGAAAAAGTAACAGGCAGAACAGTCTATGCTAGCGACATACACCTTCCAGGCATGCTCTATGGTAAAGCGCTTCGGAGTCCCTATCCTCATGCAAAAATTCTAAACGTCGATATTTCTGAGGCGCTTAAGGTACCTGGAATCAAAACAGTACTGACCGGGAAAAATGTCGAGCAGTACAAATGGGGTCCTATTACAAAGGACGAGTACCTTATAGCTGTTGATAAGGCTAACTATACCGGCGATGAAGTTGCTGCGGTAGCCGGGATAGATGAAGAGGCCTGTGATGAAGCTATTTCAAAGATAAGAGTTGAGTATGAACCGCTTCCTGCCATCTTAAGCATGCATGACGCAATGAAGGATGGGGCCCCTCTCATACACGAATCAGCACCCAAAAATATCTGTAATCATTTCGATATACATCATGGACTTGACACTGATGATGTCTTTAAAAACGCATATTACGTCCATGAAGGCGAATATGAGACCAGTCTGCACTACCAGGGCTATATTGAGCCTATGGCCGGAGTATCTGTCTGGGACGCACATAACAACGTGACCATGTATGCAGGTATTCAGACTCCAACATGGTCAAGGAACGATTATGCCGTTGCTTTGGGTATCCCGGTAGAAAATATGCGCATAGTACAGCCTCCCTTTGGAGGAGGATTTGGCGGAAAGCTCTCTCAGCCTGTTCATCCGCTTGGAGCCCTCATAGCTAAATATGCAAAACAGCCCGTTCGTTTAGTACTGGACAGGGTCGAAGACTTTCAGTGCGCACTGCCCAGGCTTCCCATGTACTTCAAGATCAAAACGGCATGGGATAAAGAAGGAAAGTACCTTGGTAAGTATACATACATTATTGCGGACCAGGGAGCTTATGCATCATATGGTGCCGCAATAGCCCTCACTGCTATGTATCGTATCGACATAATGTACAAATGCCAGGCATTGAGATCTGTCTGTGATCTTGTCTACACAAATAAGGTCCCAACCGGATGTTACAGAGGATTTGGAAATGCACAGAAGCATTTTGCACATGAAACACATCTGGATGAAGTCGCTGAAGTGCTCAATATCGCACCGGATGAACTTCGTCTACGCAATTTCTCAGGTGAAAACTATAAAAACCCCCATGGATGGAACACAAACAGCAACGCGGTTTCTGACTGTATGAAGAGGGGACTGGAAGCTTCTGAATATCACGATAAGCGCAAGAAATTCTTTGTTGTAAATTCGGATGAGAACAATCACATCAAAAAGGGTATCGGTTTTGCAGCATGTGTCCATGTATCCGGAAACAGGTCCTTCATCAAGCCCTTTGAAGGGGCAGCCGCGCTTTTAAGAATGAATGAACAGGGTAAGGTTTATGTCTTCTCAAATGAACCTGATATGGGACAGGGCATCAGGACAGTACATTCTATGTGTGTCCAGGAAGTGCTCAGTATTTCTGAAGAGCATGTATGCACTACCACGCCCGATACCGATATCGTTCCATTCGGGCTGGGTTGTTTTGCCAGCCGTGGAACATATATGTCAACAGGTGCACTTCATATGGCACTAAATGACATGAAGAGCAAATTGATCAAGATAGGTTCAGAGATCATAGGTTTACCGGAAGGCGATCTGAAGCTGGAAGATGAATTTGTTGTTTCAAAAACAGATCCTGAGAAGAAAGCAAGCTATGCAGACATTGCATGGAAACACGTCTGTGATTATCCGGGACAGCACATACTGGGGATAGGGTACTTTACTCCTGAAGGAGTGGAATATCCTGATGCCACAAAATACAACAACATATCCGGCGGATATGCTTTTGGCTGCCAGGTAGCAGAGCTTGAAGTAAACACTAAGACAGGCCAGGTCAAAGTAAACGAAATGTGGGGAATTCATGATTCAGGCCAGCCTATCAATCTGCTTGCCATTGAAGGTCAGGTCCACGGAGGCATGGCTCAGGGATATGGGTGGGCACTTATGGAAAACCTTGCTTACAACGACAAGGGCAAACTCATGAATCCTTCATTTCTTGACTACCAGATGCCTACAGCTGCCGATATACCAAAGATAAATGCCGAGTTTGTCGATTCATTCGAATGGACGACCGGCTTCGGTGCAAAATCCATCGGTGAGGCTTCCTTGATAGGTGCTGCCCCGGCAATACAGAATGCAGTCTACAATGCTGTTGGAGTAAGGATCAACACAATGCCCATAACTGCGGAGAAGATACTTAAAGCTCTCGAGGAAAAAAAAGAGGCATCAAAATCAAAAGACTAGTGTTGAGCAGGAGGGATGACAGATGAACAATATAAAATATTTTTTGCCTAAATCTTTGGAAGAAGCAGTGAAATATCTATCAGACAACAATGATGCCAAAGTCCTTGCAGGAGGAACAGATCTGATAGTCAAGTGGAAAAAGACAGGTTGTCCGGATATGCACCTGATGGACATAAGAGGTATAGATAAATTTGCTGAAATGCACGAGTTCCCAGAGGGATTCTTTATCGCTGCCGGAGCTACGATCGAACAGGTCGAATCCTGTGAAAAGATCAAGGCGGACTATCCGATCCTTTCAGAAGCAGCACGCAATGTTGGTTCAGTTCAGGTTAGAAACTTGGCAACTATTGGTGGCAACAGCTGCAACGCGGCTCCTTCTGCGGATACGGTACTTCCACTCATAGTTTATGGAGCAGAGGCAGTCATTGTTTCTGTCTCAGGAGAGAGAAGATGCTCATTGAAGGATTTTTTTGTCGGCCCCGGAAAAACAGTAATGGAGTCCGGAGAAATGCTCAAAGGTTTTGTGCTGCCCAAACCTAAACCCTGCACGGTGGCATCCTTTGCCAAGCACAGCAGACGCGCGGGCATGGACCTTGCAACTGTAGGGGTCGCTGTTAAGATCTGCCTTAAAAAAGGAGAAAAATCAGCTGAAGAAATATCAGTAGCTCTTGGTGCGGTCGGTCCAGTGCCTGTTTCTGTAAAGGGACTTGTAAAATTTAAAGGAGCAAATCTTTCTTCTGATAATGTGCTTAAGGAAATTGCCGAATTTTCATTTGAACAGGCATCTCCGATCACTGATGTGAGGGGATCAAAGGACTACAGAAGCAAAATGATAGTCCAGAATGTAAAGGACTGCATCTGCAAAGCATTAAATACTGACTGATTTCCAAACGTAAAAAATAACAGGTAACAAGTTTTACTAAGCCCTGTATAAATACTGCCGGCGTTTTTGTGCAGGGCTGCTGTTGTCCTTATGTAAAAAATCATCAGAAACA
>JAQVPO010000105.1 GCA_028702015.1 Synergistaceae bacterium
CTCAAATGTGGGAATAATGTGATGAAAAGAGATAAAACTTCATAATATGCTGATTTGAAAATTGTTCATAAATATTAAGCAGAGAACGGGAGACAGATAAAGCGTTATAATATGTCCTCAGTAATTTTGAATTACAAAGATCATTAAGCACCTGATGAGCGATCTGCCTGTGCGGCTGATCCTGAAGCATGCTATAATCATCTGTCTGCTGAGCTTTGTTTTTTCAGTATATTTTCGGATTTGACTATTGCTGTTCATTTTGATATAGTCTTTAAGTGAGGTGATTTCTGTGCCTGAGGACAAGACCGTTGCTCAAAACCGTAAAGCACGGCACGAGTACTTCATAGTAGAATCTTTTGAGGCAGGATTGGTCCTTTCCGGAACAGAGATCAAATCAGTCAGGGAAGGCCAGGTAAACCTTAAAGACGGCTTCGCGAGGGTAGAGAACGGGGAATTATGGCTTTATAACGTTCACATCTCACCCTACGAAAAAGGAAGCTACTATAACAAAGAACCTTTGAGGCCAAGAAAGCTCCTTGTGCATAAATCTGAGATCAGAAAACTTCTGGCAAAGACAAGGGAGAAAGGCCTTACGCTCGTACCCTTGAAAATATACATCAAGCAGGGAAGATGGGCAAAGTGTGAAATTGCCGTGGCTAAAGGCAAGCAGCTCCATGACAAAAGAGATTCGGCAGCAGAGAAAGATGCCAACCGTGAAATGGAACGGGCGATCCGCAACAGGGTGCGGGAAGGCTGATCATCTGCCGGATTGAAAACGGGCTGAAATTATAGGACCCGTTCATAAGGGGACGTATGGTTTCGACAGCAGGTAGGAGGATCGGGAGGAGCGGGTCGAGGATAGGGAAACCTCGTTAATCCGGCTCTAAAACAATAATCGTCAATAACGATTACGCACTCGCTGCTTAAATAAGCAGCGCGCTCTCTGAAGCTTCCGTCATCGGGCTTTGGAAGAGTGTCACAAAGATGACTGGAATTTCTTCAGCGCTTTCTGGAAGAGGTTCGAGATTCTAGGGAAGGCTTGGAAATGCAGATCCTGTCTTTGGGAGCTGCAAATCCGAAATTAAAACAGAGACTACACTCGTAGTGCCTCCCAGATTGGCCCCTGTTGGACCGGAGTTCGAATCTCCGCGTCTCCACCAACTACTCAACAGACCCTCAAAAGGGGTCTGTTTTTTATTACTTAGATTCTCAAACCAAATGCAACATTTCTGTTTTTGTACAATACTTCTTTTGTTTTTTGAATCCCAGGCATTTTAGCGGTCACTCGTTTAATAGATTTACGTAATAGTTCAGCTTATCATCTGTTAATGTTCTAAAGCTGCTACCTTTAGGCAAAAACAGCTGCAGCAATTTATTGGTGTTATAGCTTGTTACACGTTCTCATGGGCTGTGAGGATACGCAAAATATATTGGAACACATAGTTCATGAGATATTTTTTCGTGCATTGCAAATTCCTTGCCGTTATCCAGCGTTATTGAATGACACGGTATTTGGCTCACGGTTCTTATCATTGACTCTGCTACCTCGCCTGAATCTTTCTATGTCAGTTTTGATGCAGCCAGAAATATGGATCTGCGATCTACAAGAATGAGAACTACCCCTGTACCATGACGTCCTAAAACTGTATCTCCCTCAATGTTGTCAACGCCGGGATAAAAATGACCCCAAAAAAACGGTCAATTATAGTCCGGCGGTGACAATGTCTTCAAGACGATTGCGATCACTTGTTTCAGATGGCCGCTTTTCTATAGATGTACATCCAGACAACTTACCTCGTGTTTCTTTTATGCTGCGATTATACAGATTGCCTCTGCATCTTAGGTATGGCAATATTTTCTTAATCGACAGCAGTCTGCATTTCACTGCCCTATATATCGTTGGTACTGAAATAGCCAGCCCATATCAGTAAACTATCTGTTCCGGAGACCAGCAGCTTAATATACCATCTTCTATGATTCTTAACAGTGATACGTTGCTGCTCAGTTTCTTAGCCTTGCAACAATGGCTGCGTTGTCTCAGGCAGCGTTGCTGCGCATTCAAACATCCACATTTCCTGCGACCGCCGTTTCTCTTTATTTCGCGACTTATTGTGCTTTTATGGGAGCACTGTCATTAGTGCTGTTGCCGTATAGGTTTTGTCTGATCCTAAATTACGCTGTATTATTTCTTTGTCTTCTGTTGTAAGATGTTTATGGCTCAAGGTGATGGCCCTCCTACTCTAGTTTGTTGACTGATAACTTCATTTTTGCGAAAGTGCCTGCCTTAGGCTATTTATATCATTTTACTTGCTGCCTCTGTTTACTCCGTTGCATTTGGATTGTAAATCTAAGCTTGATATAATCAGCATAGGCCGTGTGAGGTGAGAGTAGATGAAAGACGACGCCGATATTGATTTTGTCGTCACATGGGTGGATAGCTCTGATCCTGAATGGCAGAAGAAATTTGCTGCATACAGAGATGAACTTGAAGGTAATAAAGAGATATGCGATATACGATATAAAGAACATAATACCCTGCGATACTGGTTCCGCGGCGTAGAAAAATTTGCTCCTTGGGTGAGAAAAATTCATTTTATCACGAACGGACAATATCCAGCGTGGCTGAATCTAAACCATCCAAAGCTTCACTTTGTTCGTCATGAAGATTATATTGACAAAGATTATATTCCGCTCTTCAATTCTCATCCTATTGAAAATAACCTGCACAGAATACAGGGGCTTTCAGAAAAATTTGTTTATTTTAACGACGATGTTTTTGTGATATCACAAGTTAACTCTGATTTTTTCTTCAGGAATGGTCTACCCTGCGATTCAGCAATTCTGACAATTCCCCCACGCACACTGGAAGACTCTTATATGAATGCCATTTCTAATAATTTGAAACTGATTAACATGCACTTTAACCGCCGTGAGGTTATTTCAAGAAATATATTGAAATGGTTCAATCCAAAATATGGGGTAAGAATTATCTGTCCACCAAGATTATTATCGCTTAACACAAAATTCGTTTGGCTAAAAAATCCGCATACGGCACAGCCCTATCTGAAATCCACTTTTAATGAAGTCTGGCGTAAATGCGCTGAGTATCTAACCCGTACAAATTATTCCAGATTCAGGACGAACAATGATGTAAGCCACCTTCTCTTCCGTTACTGGCAGCTGGCGGAAGGCAATTTTTATCCTACATATCTGCGTAAAGGACACCCGTATTTTCTGATAAACGAAGATTTGCCCAAAATACTCGGATGCATCAAAAACCATAGTGCAAAAGTGATATGCATAAACGACGCTCCTGATTCAGAGCAGAAATATACAATGTTACGCATAGCTTTCAGAGAAGAGCTGGGAAAAATATCGGATTTCGAATTATTTTAGGTTAGGAACATGTCCGACAGCTCATCCGCTGTAAAATTCATTACTGCCGGCACCCAGTGCTTATCACATGTTTCCCAAGAATAGAATAACAACCAGTTTCCATCAGGGTTTTCAACTAATGCTCCCCTGTAAAGCGATATGCCTCCAAAAGCATACTTGTCAGGTTTAAAATGCTTTTTACCGACTGACCAAGTATATCCTGCATCGTTGCTGACTGCAAAGACTATATTTTTTACATTTTTTTTTGATTTGTTAAAATAACACAGAACCATCACAAGAGAACCATCGCGGGCAGAAACCACATCGATGTGCCACGGTTCTGTGCCCGTTCCAAAGTTTATAAGAGAAATTTTTTTTGCACTGTTCCAAGTTTTCAAATCGCTGCTTTCCATGCGGAATATAGAATATTTTCCTGATTTCTCATCTTCTTCAACATACCACATTACATATGAGTCACCTAACTTCAGAAGTGATGGCGACATCAGCACTGCAATCTTATCTTTCTGACAGTTTTTTTCTATTACAACGCAAGGAGAGGTCCATTTTATACCGTCTTTGCTTGAAAGCAGTAACAGAGAAACAGAGGTATGCCTGTAATGTACATGTACTTTACGATATAAAAGATAAACAACACCAAGCTCATAAAGCAGCGAAGGATCAGAATTGTATCCGACCCAGTCTGTAGGGCGTTCTATGAGCGGCGATATGCCGCCATCCGGTACATGCCATTCTGTTCCGTTACTGCTCACTAGAAACTCTGGTGATTCATAATAATCATTGTTATCTGGGAAATTAGTTCCTGTCATGACATACTGTCTGTTTTCAGAACCCAACCCACCCGGAATGTATAAGACATCAGGATGTATTAATTCTGCAAAATCAGATGTCCCGGAGATATCCAGGGTCCTAACGTTTTCAGCAGGTTTAATTGGTATATAGTTTAGTGTACTGTAGCCATACGAAAGTCGGTATCTACAATTCCATATTTTTATTAGTGCAGATTTGGCAACTCTGGGAAAAATCTCCGGACAGAAATATAGCAACTGATTTAGGGGACGCAAAAGTTCCTTCTTCAACTTATAAGCTAGCATTCTCTTACACCTCAGTCATATTTGTATGGAAATTGTTCTTGTATCAAGAACTTTTTCATAAATTGCAATCGTTTTACGTGCTATTTCAGTAACGTTAAAATCACATGCTCTTTCAGCCGCATGTATGGCTATATTTTTTACGAGATCGCTGTTCTCCAGAGCATCATGGAGTCTTTCAGAGAGGGCATCTGGGTTGTTAATATCAACAAGTCATCCGTTTATACCATTCTCAATTATATCAAGCGGTCCACCGGCCATCGTTGCAATTGGAGCGAGCCCTGAAGGCCATAGCTTCGAGAAGTATTATTCCGGATGGTTCAGGAGTTTTTTAAGGCAGAACAAATATATCAGATGCCCATAAATACGGGCGTATATCATGAACAAAACCTGGCATTATAATTTTATCAAGTTCAGGCTTTTAAGGAAGTATTATGTCAGCGGCAAAAGAAGCAAAAAATCGGCAATGTTCAGTCTTCAGAACTGATGATGAGTTCTTTCACAGCAATTCCCAGCTTCCTCTCGTCGGTCGACTGACCGATGTCTTTGGGCGATGTAGGGTCACTTATGACAAATTTAATTTTTAGCAAACCATTTCCTACTGTCGAATGTGGAATTTGAGCCTCATGCCATGCTTCATCTGTGATCTTCCATGATGCTGTTTTTATGTCATTTACGTATACATCGACGGTCTGGCAGGGGAGGCCTCCACCGAGGTAAGCGAAAGCTCTTATTTGAAGCAGCAGGTTTTTATCCCCGGCGTTTTGTACATCGAAAAGCATAGATACTTCGTTGCCGT